>JAUNNT010000064.1 GCA_030531305.1 Akkermansia sp. | reverse complement strand
TCCCGCGAAGAAGGCTCCCGCAAAAAAAAAATAACCTCTGACAAAATCAAACCGGCCCCCAAGCCGCAGGTGGCGAAGGGGGCCGCCAAAAAATCAAAGGTTAATAATAAGGCCCTCAGAGACCAGCTGACGCCGGAGGAAAAACTCCGCGCCCAAAAGCTCAAAGCCACACTGGCGGAGCTGAAAGCTGATCCTGAGTGGCCTTCTTTTTTGAAAGCCCAGAAGGAGGCCCTTCTCCAAATGCGCGACCGGATCCTGCCCAACATGCAGGGCGTGACGCGCGACCACCTGCGCAGCGGCGAATCCAACGTGTCCTCAGCGTCCGGCCAGCATATCGGGGATGCGGGCAGCGAGGCCGAGGTGCGCGACCTGACCATCCGCCTGCTGGACAAGGACCGCGAGCAGCTGTTTGAAATCGACGAGGCTCTGGAGCGCATCCGCAAGGGCGTGTATGGGATTTGCGAGGTCTCCCTGGAGATTATCCCGAAGAAGCGCCTGCAGGCGCGCCCGTACTGCCGCCTGACCGTGAAATGCCAGGAGGAGTACGAGAAGAAATACGGCTCCTACGCCAATTTCCGGGCGCACAACCAGGACGCCATCGGGTACGCCAACCTGCAAAATGACATGGAAAACGTAATTTCGCTTGACGAGGACCAATAATTGTGTAGAATAGGCGCCCGCAAGTCAACAATTCGTTAATTTATGCCTAGAGACATCATCATCCTCGAATGCACGGAGGCCAAGGCGGAGGGCAAGACCCCCTCCCGCTACGTCACCACCCGTAACAAGAAGAGCCAGCGCACCCCCGGCCGTCTGGAGAAGATCAAGTTCAACCCCTTCCTGAAGCGTCGCACCCTTCACCGCGAAATGCGCTAACCTTCAACGCTAGTTACCAAAGCCATGATGACCGAATTCAAGAGCGTCGAGCGCCGCATCCGTTTCCGCACCTGCAACAAGTCCATGCCGCACCGCCGCATCGACATCCCCGCCGGTGCCGTGGATATGTGCAACCCCGAATTCCTTTCCAAGTTCACCTCTGAGACGGGCAAGATCCTGCCGCGCCGCGTCACGGGCGTTTCCGCCAAGATGCACCGCAAGATCACGCGCGAAATCCGCCGCGCCCGCGCCGTGAACCTGCTGCCCTGAGCCTGCAAGCCGGGGCTGTTGCACAAGCAACCATAACTGCAGTTGACTTTAGCAAAGGCGGAGCTTGTATGCCTGTGGCGCACAAGCTCCGCCGCTCTTTTCCCAAAAATCGCAACACCGCGCACCCAGCCGTGAAAGAACTCAAGGACACCCAGAACGAGCCGGACAACCGCCAGGTCTCCATCGACCGCGTGGGCGTGCGCGACATCCGCTTCCCCATCGTGGTGAGCGACAAGGAGAACCGCACGCAGTCCACGGTGGCGCGTGTGGCGCTCATGGTGGACCTGCCGGAGAAATACAAGGGCACGCACATGAGCCGCTTTGTGGAGGCCCTGCACGAGCACAAGCGCTACCTGGACGTGCGCACGGCCATCCGCCTGCCCAACCGGTTGCTCACCAAGCTCAGTGCGCAGCGCGCGCACGTGGAGATAGACTTCCCGTACTTCCGCACCAAGAAGGCTCCCGTGTCCGGCATGCAGGGCATCATGGACTACGATGTGCGCTTCGTCATCGATGCGGACCGCGAGGGCGGCAACCAGTTCACGCTCACCATCAAGGTGCCGGTCACCACGCTGTGCCCGTGCTCCAAGGCCATGAGCGAGCACGGCGCGCACAACCAGCGCGGCATCGTCACCTACTCCGTGCGCTTCTCCGGCGCGCCGGTTTGGATTGAAGACATCATCGACCTCATCGAGCACTGCGCGAGCTGCCAGCTGTACAGCCTGCTGAAGCGGCCGGACGAGAAGTATGTGACGGAGCACGCGTACGAGAACCCGGTGTTTGTGGAGGACCTGGTTCGCAACGTGGCGGTGGCCACGGAGCGCACCAAGGCGTTCAGCTGGTACCGCGTGGAGGCGGAAAACTTCGAGTCCATCCACAACCACAACGCGTACGCCATGGTGGAGCGCACGCTTGCCTAACCCCTTTCCCCCTTTCCCGCCGTGAACGTCTTCTCCACATGCTGGAACAGCGCCAACCACAAGGACGGCGGCACCATGTGCGACGAAATCCGCGAGCTGGGATTCGAGCGCATCGAGGCCTCGCACGGGCTCCCGCTCTCCATGATGCCCGGCATCATCAAGGCCGTGGAGGAGAAGCGCATCATCGTGGAGGGCGTGCACAACTTCTGCCCCGCGCCCATCGATGTGCCGGGCGACGCGCCGGATGCGTACCAGTTCACCTCGTACCGCCCGGAGCGGCGCGAGCGCGCCATGAACCTGTCCCTGGAAACCCTCATGGTGGCCGCGCGCCTGGGTGCCAAGTACGTGGTGCTGCACATGGGGTCCATCGATTTGTTGCGGCGCAGCAAGGCCACGCGCCCGCTGGAGCGCATGGCGCGCCACGGCCAGCTGGGCACCAGGGAGTACGCGCAGTTCAAGGGCGAGCTGGTGCGCAAGCGCGCCAAGCTGGCGCCGCTGTACTACGAGCGCGCGCGCGAGGCCCTGCACAAGCTCGCGGACAAGGCCGCGGAGTACAACCTGGTGCTGGGCGTGGAGGGCCGCAGCAATTTCGAGCAGGTGCCCGGCGAGCCGGAAATGCCCCTGCTCATGCAGGAATTCAAGGACAACCCGCATGTGATGTACTGGCACGACTTCGGCCACATCCAGCGCAAGCACAACCTCCTTCTCCTGGACCACGAGCAATATTTGCAGAACCTCCAGCCCTACATCTATGGCGGCCACGTGAACGACGTGCAGTGGCCGTCGCGCGACCACCGCGCCCCGTTCTTTGGCGGTGACGTGGACTTCCGCAACCTGCTGCCGCGCCACTTCCGCCGCTCCATGCCGCTCACCTGGGAGCTGTCGGAATCCGTCACCAAGGAGGACATCCTGGCGGCCAAGGTGATGTGGGACGAGTTGATGGACACGCTTCCGGAATGAATTTAGAATTGAGAATTTTGAATTTTGAATTTAGAATCTAGGAAGAGCGTTGGTAAACGGCACACAGAAGCGTGAGGAAAGCGCATGGGCGGTCATCTCGCCCGTGGTGAGGCGGTATGTGCTCGGCTCGCCGCGCATCATGCGCTGCGTGGTGCCGGGCGTGCTGGCGGGCATGGTGGCGGCTGCTGCCAGCGGATTCGGCTTGCCGTTCATGATACGCTACGTGTTCCCGGTGGTGTTCGGTGAGGCGCAGCCGCCGGAGGCGGTGCGCACGTGGCTGGAGGCCCACGTGGCGGCGGACGACATGTCTGCCGCAGTGCTGTGGAGCGCGGCGCTGCTCATCCCGCTCATCATGGCGGTTCGCGGCGTGGCCACGTACCTGAACGCGTATCTGCTGACCAAGGCGGGCATGCTGGCGCTCTCCGACATGCGCACGGACATCTTCGCGCGGCTGCAGTGGCTCTCGTTCTCGTTCCACGACCGCAAGAAGCGCGGCGACCTGATGACGGTGGTGGTGCAGTACACGCAGAACATCCAGCAGGGGCTCATCACCATCCTGAACGACATTCTCATCCAGCCGTTCATCCTGGTGGCGGCGGTGGGATACCTGCTGTTCGCGGCGCTGACGAGCCGCGAGAGCGCCATGCTGCTGGGCAACCTCATCATCTCCGCGGCGGTGATACCCGTTATCCACTTCGTGGGCAAGAAGCTGGTCAAGCACGTCCGCAAATCCCTGGTGGGCATGAACATCATCACCTCCACCATTGAGGAAACCCTTTCCGCGCAGCGGGAGGTGCGCGCCTTCAACCTGGAGAAGCGCCAGGAGGGCCTGCTCCAAGAGGCCATACGCTACTTCAACCGCATGCTCATGCGCATTGCCATCTGGCAGCACCTGCTCACCCCGCTGGTGGAAATCGTCACCGCGCTCGCGCTGTCGTTCGCGCTGTACCGCGGCGCGCAGGACGGCCTCACGCTGGAGCAGTTCACCGCCATCGCCACCGCGTTCTACTTCTGCTACGACCCCGTGAAGCGCCTGGGTGCCACCGCCAACTGCTGCCAGATGGTGCGCGCCGGAATCGAAGGCGTCAACGAAATCCTGCACGCGAAGGACGAGACGCCGGAGCCCGCCGCCCCGCAGCCGCTGCCCCAGCCGACGCGCGGTGCCGTGGACTTCCGCAACGTCTGCTTCGGCTACGTGGAGGACACGCCCGTGCTGCACGACATCACGGTGAGCGTGCCGCCCGGTCAGGTGGTGGCCCTGGTGGGCCCCAGCGGCTCCGGCAAGACCACCTTCATCAACCTAGTCTGCCGCTTTTACGACCCCGACTCCGGTTCCGTGTCCATCGACGGCGTGGACGTGCGCAACCTCACGCGCGCGGAGCGCACACGCGCCATCGGCCTGGTGTCCCAGTTCTCCGCGCTCTTCCGCGGCACCATCCGCGAGAATATACGCGTGGGCAACCCAGATGCGGATGACGGTAGCGTGGAGCGCGCCGCCGAACGCGCCAAGGTGGACGAGTTCGCCAACGCGGACCCCGCCGGGTACGACCGCATGCTGGAGGAGGGCGGCAACGGCCTCTCCGGCGGCCAGCGCCAGCGCGTATCCATCGCGCGCGCCTTCCTGAAGAATGCGCCCATCCTGATATTGGACGAGGCGACCTCCGCGCTGGACATGAAGAGCGAGGCCGCCATCCAGGGCGCGCTGCAAGAGCTGGCGCAGGGCCACACCACCTTCATCATCGCCCACCGCTTCAGCACCATCCGCATGGCCTCCCGCATCCTGGTGTTTGATTCCGGCCGCATCGTGGCGGACGGCCCGCACGCGGAGCTGTACGAAAGCTGCGTCCTCTACCGCCACCTGTACGACGAACAGGTGCGGCGCGAGGAGCATGGAAAGGAGAGCGCATGCTGAAGACGTACACCTACTTCGTGAAGCGCTTCCTGGTGCCGCACCTGGGGTTGCTGGGCATCGTGTTTCTCACGGGCATTGTGGCGGCGGCGGCCAGCGGCATGGGCGTGCCCATGATGGTGAAGTTCGTGTTCCCGCTGGTGTTCCGCAGCGAGAGCGGCGACACGCCTGAGATACTGGAGTACGCGCCGTCGCTTGCGGAGTGGGACCACCTGAGCCTGCTGCTGGCGGCGTGCGCCATGCTGCCGCTGGTGTTCGTGGTGCGCGGGTTTGCCATGTGGCTGAACGCGGTGATGGTGAACCTGCTGGGGCTGCGCATCCTGGAAACCCTGCGCATGGCGGTGTTCCAACGCGTGCAGGAGCTGCCCATCGCCTTCCTGCACCACCGCCGCAAGGGCGACGTGGTGAGCCGTATTGCCGCGGACACCGCCAACGTGCAGACCATCCTCTCCAACGTGGCCAACGATTTGGTGAAGCAGCCCATTACCGCGCTCTGCGCGCTCGCGGCGTTCGTGTGGCTGCTCATCATGTCCGGCAACGGCCTGCTGTTCTTCGTGAACCTGGTGTTCATCGGGCTGGCGGCGTGGCCCATCATCGTGTTCGGCAAGCGCATCGCCAAGAAAGCCCTGCGCGCGCAGGAGGGCCTCGGCGAGCTCAACACCGCCGTCCAGCAGAACCTCGAAACCCAGCGGGAGGTCCGCGCCTACGCCATGGAGGAACGCGAAATCCGCACCTTCTCCCAGGTCTCCCTCCGCTACTGCACCAACTACGTCAAGCTCATCAAGTACCAGAAGGCGCTCGTGCCCGTGATGGAGACGGTGACCGCGGTGGCGCTGGCGTTCCTGATGGTGAGCGGGCGTCTGTGCGGCATGTCGCTCACGGACTTCATGGCGATGGCGGGCGCGCTGTTCTTCGCGTTCGATGCGCTCAAGCGCGCCGGCAACGCCTTCAACCGCTTCAACGAGGCGCAAGGCTCCCTCCACCGCCTCGCGGAAATCCTCAACGAGCCCAACTCCATCCCCGAGCCCGAGAACCCGCGCCAGCTCCCGGACGGCGGCCTCCAAGGCGCGCTGGACTTCCACCACGTCAGCTTCACCTTCGAGGACGGGCACGCCGTGCTGCACGACATCGACCTCTCCATCCCGCCCGGCCAGATTGTGGGGCTGGTGGGGCCCAGCGGTGCCGGCAAGACCACCTTCGCCAACCTCATCCCGCGCTTCTACGACACCACTCAGGGTGCCGTGGAGGCAGACGGCATCAACGTGCGCGAGCTGAACTCGCACGACCTCCGCTCCCAGCTGGCCTACGTGGGGCAGCAGGCGCTGCTCTTCAGCGGCACCATCCGCCAGAACATCGCCCTCGGCAAGCCCGGCGCAACGGATGCGGAGATTGAGGCCGCCGCCCACGCCGCCGGGGTGGACGCCTTCGCCGCCAATCTGCCCGACGGGCTGGACACCGTGCTCGGCCAGGGCGGCGCCGGCATTTCCGGCGGTCAGCGCCAGAGAGTCGCCATCGCCCGCGCCTTCGTGAAGGACGCCCCCATCCTCATCCTGGACGAGGCCACCGCCTCGCTGGATGCCGAGGGCGAGCACGCCATCCAGCAATCCCTGGAGCGCCTGGCGCAAGGGCGCACCACGCTCATCGTGGCACACCGCTTCAGCACCATCCGCATGGCCCACCGAATCCTCGTCTTCGACCACGGCTGCATTATTGCCGACGGTCCCCACGACAGCCTCTACGCCACCTGCCCGCTCTACAAGGAGCTCTACGACCGTCAGGGCGTGTGAGGGCCCTGCAGCTGGGGTGGTGCGGGGGCGATGGCGGCCACGGGCTCCAGGGCCTGGCGCAGCTCGTCCACCTCGTAGAAGTTTGCCGTGGCCAGGCGCAGGATGTTGCCGGCCAGCTTGGTGCGGATGGGGGCGAACTCGTCTTTCAGGCCGCGCTCGATGGCCATCTTGCCCGCCTCGTCCGGCTGGGGCACGCCGAGAATCTTGGCGGCCACTTCCACGTATTGCCCCACAATTTCGCGCACGCGCGGGAGCGCGGCCTTGGCGCTGGCCTTGTCGGCGACGCTCTCCAGCACGTCGGCCAGCTCGGCGCGGATGCCGATGCTTTCCTTGAGAAGGTTCTCGTAGTCGCTGAAGTCCGCGGCCTGCACCAGGCCGGGCATTGCACAGAGGATGACGATGGCGGTTTTCATGAGGATGGGAAGCGGTGTTGGATGAGGACGTTGAAGTGGTCTCCCGCGCCGGGAATGGCGATGAGGTGGCGGTCCGCGGCGTTGGCGGGGTCCGCCAGCGGGGTGAGGTAGTCCGCCTGGCTCATGTACTGCACCACGTCGCCCACACAGCGGTTGGCCAGGTTCATCAGGTCGGTGAAGTTCACGTCCGCGGTGATGTCGCAATGCCCGGCCAGGGCGGGCAGCTCGTCCGCGGTGAGCAGGGTGTGGGCCTTGTAGCCGCGCAGGGTGCCCGCGGGGCGGCGGTGGTAGAGGGTGTCGTTGAGCTCGCCGTAGTCGATGGTGACAAACGCGCCCTCCTTCCAGAGGGGCTGCCAGTCCGCGTACCACTTGTGGTAGCTCTCGTGCACCTCCACAATCTGGCCCTCGGTGGCCCAGCGCGAGAAGGCGCTGGATTCCGGCAGCGGGCGCGGGCTCGCCTGGCGGAAGATTTTGCCGTCCGCCACGGCCAGGCCCAGCTCCAGCCATTCGCCCTCCTGGAACACGAACTGCCGCGCGGGGAAGGCGTCCGGCAGCTCGTTGCAGAAGATGAACGCGCGGCCGCGCACCTGCTTGAGCGCGTCCTTGATATCCGCATGCACGCGGACCGCGGAACCGCCGGCGAGCTTCTGGAAATCGCGCAGGGTGCGGGAGCGGTCCACCATGTGGTAGCGCATGCGCAGGCGGTTGAAGAAGCCGATGTGGCGCAGCACCGCGGCGGCCATGTCCCCGCTGCCGCCGCCGATCTCGATGATGGGCAGGAAGCGCCCGCACGCCTTGCAGGCATCACGCCATTGGGCGGCCAGGCGCCGCGCGGGGAGCTCGCTCATGGTGGCGGAGGTGGAGAAATCGCCGCGGCAGCCGATGTCGCTGATGTTGGCGCTGTAGTAGCCGCCCTCCTCGTCGTAGAGCGCCAGCTCCATGAACTCCTCCATGGAAATCCAGTTGCCGTGGGCGAGGATGTGCGGCGCCAGGTTCATGCCTGTGTGAAAGGGAGTGTTACTTGGAAAGCTCCAGCATGCGCAGCAGCGGCTTCTCCGCGCGGCGGCGCAGCTCTTCGTCAATCTTCACCACGGGTGCCATGTCGCGCAGGCAGTCGCGCAGCTTCTCAAGCGTGTTGAGCTTCATGTACTCGCACTCCGCGCAGCACGGGCCTTCCGCCACCGGGATGAATTCCTTCCCCGGCACCAGCGCGCGCAGGCGGTGCAGGATGCCCGTCTCCGTCACGATGATGAAGCTGCCGCACGCGCTCTCGCGGCAGTAGCCGATCATCTTCTCCGTGGAGCACACGTGGTCCGCCAGCGCGCGCACCTCCGGCCCGCACTCGGGATGGCACACCACCTGCGCTTGCGGGTGGGTCTCCCTGGCGCGCTGCACCTGGTCTGCCGTGAAGCGGCGGTGCACGTGGCACGCGCCGTCCCACAGGGTCATCTCGCGCCCCGTCTTGGCTGCGGTCCACGCACCCAGGTTCTTGTCCGGCACAAAGAGGATGGGGCGGTCCGCCGGCGCGGTCTCGATGATGCGCTGGGAGTTGCCGCTGGTGACAATCACATCCGCCAGCGCCTTCACGCCGATGGAGCAGTTCACGTACGCCACCACATAGTAGTTTTTCTCGCGGTTCTCATCCAGGAACCTCTTCAAATCCTCCGCAGGGCAGGAGGCCTCCAGCGAGCACGCCGCCTCCATATCCGGCAGCAGCACCGTGCGCGACGGGTTCAAAATGCATGCCGTCTCCGCCATGAAATGCACGCCGCAGAACACAATCACATCGCACTCCGCCGCCTGCGCCTGCCGCGCCAGCGCCAGAGAGTCCCCCACAAAGTCCGCGATATCCTGAATCTCCGGCCGCTGGTAGCTGTGCGCCAGTATCACCGCGCGCCGCTCCGCCTTGAGCCGCATAATCTCGTCTCTCAAACTCTCGCTGGACATGCCCAAACCTTACCACCCCCGCCCCCGGTAGTCAATCCCGCAACGCGCGGAATTGACGCAAAAGCGGCTTGACTTTGGGCGGGGAAGGGGGGCAGAATGGAAGCGTGAAACCTTTACTGACGGCATGTGCCGTGCTGGGGGCCGCCATGGCGGTTTCCTGCGCACCCAAGACAACATCCCCGGAGCAGCTGCGCGCCGTGCATGAGCAGAACGCCGAGCTGCGCAAGGAGATTGCCTCCATGGAGAAGACCATCTCCCGCGCGGGCGCGGACGATGACGCCAACGTGGCGGACGAGATCACCCGCAAGGAGGCGCAGCTGGCGGATGCCGTGCGGCGGCTGGACGAGGCGAACGCCCGCGAGACGGAAATGAAGCTCCGCGTGATTGAGTTGCAGGACCGGTTGAGCGCTTTCCGCGCATCCTTCCGCATGCTGCAGAGTGAAATTGCCAACAGCGCACAGAGATGAGCGAGGAACCCCAAGAGAACATGACGCCGGAACCCCTGGTGGAGACGCCCGCTGAAACCACCGTGCAGCCGGAGGTGCTGGAGACTCCCGCCCCCGCCGCGCAGGAGCCTGCGGCCCCCATCGCCGTGGATTTCATGCGCCCCAAGAAGCGCGAGTGGTCCGGCATCCTGCTGGATTGCACGCTGGTGGCAGCGCTGGTGGCCGTGCTCGGCGGCGGCGCCTGGTACATCAACAACGCCATGCAGCAGTACCGCGTGCCCACCCCCATGGAGATTGCCATGGCGGAGCACACCGACCTCGCGAAGCGGCGCGACGCCCTGGAGGACCGCGCCCGCAAGGCGGACGAGCAGATTCGCTTGCGCAAGCGCGACGCCGCGCTGGATGCCCAGCTCTCCCAGCTCCACCGCCAGATCGAGGCCAAGGAGGAATCCGTGAACTCCCTCCATTCCCGCGTGCTCGCCCTCCAGCATGAAATCCGCCAGGAGGACAAGACCTCCCGCAGCGTTGCCAAGAGCCTCCTGCCCGGCCTCGCCATCGGCGATGCCACCACCACCTCCGGCAAACGCTACAACAACGCCGTCATCCACCGCCTGGAGGGCAACAACATCGTCCTCCGAACCCCGGAGGGCCAGACCCGCTTCCCCGTCACCCAGCTGGTGAAGGACAAGCTGCCGGACATCGCGCGCTACGCCTTCGGGCTGGACGACATGGTGGACATGAGCGATTTCGAGGTGGTGGCCGGATCCCCCAAGCCCAAGGCGCGCAAGGGCAAGCTGATCACCCCGCACGCCCCCGCCACCAAGGAGGACAAGCCCACTTCCTCCATCGACCCCTCCGCCTATGAGCAGGGTGGCCGCCCCGTGGTGGACACGGATGCCAACAAGACCACCACCGCCACCGGCACCAGCGACGACGACCCCGCCGCCAACCCCCGGCCCAGTACGGAGCAGTGGACCCCGCCCACGGGCGATTTGCCCATGTGAGGGGGATTTACAATTTACGATTGACGATTTACAATTTGAGAATTTAGCCGCGCCCATGCGGGCGCGGGGGATTACTTTGTCACGCGGGCGGTGACTTTGAAATGGAGCTTGGCCACGTCGCCGAGGCGTTGCGCGCCGTGCTGTGAAATGAATTGGCGGGCGGCCTTTTCCACGTGCGGGGCGCAGCCCAGCGGCAGCTCGCAGTTTGCGGCGGCCGCGGCCTCGCGCATCCATTGCACAAAGCGGTCGCGCGCCAGGATGGAGGCGGCCGCCACGGCGATGTCGCTCTCGCCCTTGGTGCGCTGCTCCAGCTGAATCGGCACGCTCATTTTGTGCAGGGCCTGCTGGAGCACGCGCGGGTTGGCGAACTGGTCGCTCAGCGCGCGCGGGCAGTCGGGCACCTGCTCGTGCAGCGCGGCCATCACGCGGGAATGCCCCCACGCCAGCAGGCGGTTCAGGTTCTTGAATTCCGCGTAGAGCTCGTTGTACCGCTTGGGGCCTATGCACACAATCTCCCATGCCACGCCGGGAATGCGCTTCACCTTCTCCGCTATCGCGTGTATCTTGTCGTCGTCGCTGATGAGCTTGCTGTCGCGGCAGCCCGCCGTCACCAGCTGCGGCGCGGTTTCCGCGTTGCTGTACACGCCCGCGATCACCAGCGGGCCGAAGTAGTCGCCCTTGCCGCTCTCGTCTATCCCGAAATGCGGCCGCGTGTCCGTCCCGCCGCCTCCCGCGGGCTTTGGCGCCGCCGCGCCGCGCGTTGCCGGCACCGCCAGCGGCAGCAGCTCGTTCACAAACTCATCCGCGTTCTTTCCCTGCACCAGCAGGCGCCCGCGCTTGGGGTAGTACGCCACGTTCACGCCGTCGCCCTCCAGGCAGAAGTCCGCGTAGTCGCGCTCGCCCGCGGTGAACGAGCGCAGCGCCGCCAGCTTGGCGTGCAGCGCGCGCGCCTCCTCCCTCGCCATCTCTATACTGTACTGCCCAGGCATGCCTTGCACCCAGATTCCTCTATTTCGCGCTTCTCGTCAACAAAAATGTGCAAAAATTGACATTGCATTCTCCGAGGGTTAGGAAAAAAATGGCGGGAATGCGCGTTTTTTCCGTGCAATGCCGCCTTCTGTGTGATAGTATAAGGGCGGTTAGATTAACCCAACGTGATTATGGCTAGAACTATTACTAAAAGAGAACTGGTAAACCGTGTTTGCGCGGAGCTGGACAACGGCCTCACGCAGAACGAGGTCCTGGAGATTCTCCAGAAGACCATCGACATTGCAACCGCAACGCTCCGCGAGGGCAACCGCGTCGTGCTTCGCAACTTTGGCACTTTCAGCGTCAAGACCATGAAGCCCAAGATCGGTCGCAACCCCAAGGATCCTGCCAAGAACGTCCCCATTCCCTCTCGTACCGTGGTGAAGTTCAAGGTCGGCAAGCTCCTCAAGGAAGCCGCCGCCGAGGCCATCAACAAGCGCTAAGCCTACCACAGTCTACAGTTGGTTGACTCAACAGGGCGCATCCGTGTGTGTGCGGATGCGCCCTACTGTTTCCCCGCGCCGCTTGGTGCGCCTGCACCGGCTCCAGCATATCCTAAATCATAAATCCCAAATCCTCAATCCGAAATTGGCGTGCCATGATGGGTGGCGGCGGGCCACGGGGCGTGAATGGGCACGGTTGATTCGGGCGTGCCCCACACGCCCCTTATGCTTTCTCCAGGGCGATTTTCTCCGCCTGCCGGATGAGGTTGGCGCGGCTCTCGGCGTCTTTGGTGTAAATGGTGATATGCAGGTAGATGATTTCGTCCTCGCCCTCCTCGGAGAAGGTGACGTCATCCCCGCGGCAGCCAAGCGGCAGCACGCATTCCGCGCGCTTGACGCCCTCCTCCGGCTGGTACAGGTGCCATTCCACCTTCTTGCCCAGCAGGGAGCCGTTCTGCGTGGTTTGCTGTCCGTCGGGAATTTCGCGGAAGCCCTCTATCTGCTCGTCGCTCACGTACACACAATATATTTCGTCTGTTTCACCGCGCTTTTGGAGCTTGCCATAGTAGCCAAGACGCAATCCATCCACCTTGTACACGACGGAGTAATATCCTTGCGGCACGGGCACGGCCACGCTGCAGTCCTTCATGAAGCTTAGGTGCTCCACGCGCTCCTGTAGCTTGAGTGGAGTTCCCCCGGGCTTGATGCTGTTGAGCCATTGTCTGACCTGCTCACGGTATTTTTTCACCTCCACGGTTGGCTTGGGGCTGATTAATAGAACGGTGAACTTCTGCACCGTGCCGTCCGGATGTCGGTATTGTGCGTAGGCAAGCGGCGCGCCGCTCTTGCCTGTTTTCGCATCTTCGGCACCCGCGGCATCCTCTCGCAGCAGGGCGTATACCAAGTTGTTCCCCACCTGGACTATGTCGTAGTCGTTGTGCTCGCTGTTGAGGCTGGCCATGGCGGTCTTCACGCCCTCCACGAAGTCGTCGTCCGCAAGGCAGTGCTCCTCCTCCGCTATGATGTCGATGCACTCGTCCGCCCCCTCGGGAATGATGACGCCGGTCTGCTCATCGGACCTGTCCAGCACCGTCCAGGTGGGGATAATGAAGTATTCCGCCTCATCCGGCACGGTGATGCGCAGGTGGTCGTTGAGCAGTTTCATTTCCCCCGCGCAGGCAACGCCTGCCAGGGCCAGCAGCATGGTGATGGTGTTCGCTTTCATGGTGAGAACTCTCTCTCTATTCCCATATAAGCACGCAAACGGCGTTTTTGTGCAAAAAAATGCAAAAAAGGCAAAAAAGTTTTGGAGGCTAGACATCGGCCAAGTGCGAGGCCACGGCTTCAGCGTTGCGGCAGATGCTCTTGTTCATGATTTGGTGGCAATGTGAAGTTCCAGTCCCAGGGCGCGGGCTATCTCTATCACCCGCCCCACGGATGCGGTTTCCTTGCCGCGCTCCACCTCGCTCAGGAAGCGCGGGCTGCACCCCAGCATCGCCGCCAGTGTAGCGATGCTCAGTTTCACCTCCTTCCTCCGCGCGCGGATGGCCTTGCCCAGATCCCCGCTCGTTTGTACGTTTGCATCTATCATTCCTGTTCGGGAATAATATTGCCGTTTTGGATGAATGACAAGCTAAATTTTCCCGAACGGGAATGAAATCATGAGTGCCCCAATGGTTTCATTTCTGCCTTGCAAGGTGCTGGTTCTCATAACGATGGGGAATTCGTGAAAATCGAAGCCCCCCATTGCAAGGCGGAGAAAAAACGCTCGGAGAGGTGCAACCCTTGGCGTGTATCCACCCCGCACAA
>JAUNNT010000063.1 GCA_030531305.1 Akkermansia sp. | reverse complement strand
AATTTGTTGGTATGCGGTGGCGGTTTGCAGTGGGATTGACGCTTTACCTTGCACCGCTCGCGGTGCAAGGGGAGGATGCGCCGCAGGATGACGAGACCTTCATTGACGACGGGCGGGGCGAACGCGTGGTGATACCCGATGTGACACCTCCCAAGCCGCGCGATTTCGTGGATGCAACAGATGAGAAAGGCAACACCGTGGCGCGGCCCGTGGGCGAGATTCAAAAGAAGAACAAACCGGACAAGGTCATTGAGCCGGAACCCGTGGCGCCGGTGCCGCAGCCGCTGCCCGCGCCGCAGGTGGAACCGCAGCCCAAGCCTCAACCCCAACCCGCGCCGCAGGTGCAGCCCAAGCCTCTGCCCGCGCCGCCGCCCGACACGGACGACGCCCACGACGCCGAAGTTCCCCCGTGGGTGCAGGAGGGCGAGGAATTGGAGCGGCAGCAGGAGCTGGAACGCCTGAACGCCACCGCAGAGGAACGCCGCCGCGCGCGGGAGAGCACACCCCCGCGCGTGGAGAAGGACCAGCATGTGGTGTCGCAATCCCGCCTGTTCTCGGTGAGCGGGGGCGACTCGCTGCGCATGGGAGCCATCGCCACGCACGCGGACGGCGTGTACTCGCGGCTGTGCTCGCTGCTGGAGCTGCCGCGCGACTGGAAGAACGCCATCTCCATCCGCCTGGTGGGGCAGCCCACGGACCAACCCGTGCGCAACCCCATCCGCATGCGCGTCACCATCATCGGCGGCGCCCCCAACTTCCAGATCCGCATCTACCCCGGCGGCGGCATCGATATGGAGCGGCTGGACGACGCCATCGTCACCATGGTGCTGTACGAGCGCGCGCTGAGGGACCTCTCCGCGGATGCGTACCCGGATGAAGTGAGCCTACCGCAATGGCTGGTGAGCGGCATCCAGCAGGCCATGCTCTGGCGCGCCGGAAAGGCGGACAAGAAACTCTACCGCAACCTGTACGACCGCGCGGAAATGATACCGCCGGAGGAAATCATCGGCATCGAGAACCCCTGGGGCATGGACGCCGCATCCCGCCAGATCTACGATGTCTCGTGCGGCGTGCTGGTGATGAGCCTGCTGGACAGCCCGAACGGGCTGGACCAGTTCAAGAGCCTGCTCAGCGAGGCCGCCGTCACGGACCTTCCCGCCAAGGACTTCATCGCCGCGCACTTCTCGGAGCTGGCCACCAACAAGGACATGCTGGACAAGTGGTGGGCGCTGGAGCTCGCCGCCCTCTCCCTGCCCAAGGCGTCCGACGCCATGTCGCCCCTGGAATCGGAGAAGCAGCTGGCAGAGGCCCTCACCGTGGTCTACTTCGACCCCGAGACGGAAAGCGCGCGCTCCGTGAGCATCGACAACGCGTACGAGCTGATGGAGGTGCCGGAATGGGAGAGCCTGCTGCGCCCCAACATCGAGCGCCTGGTGTCGCTGAGCGCCACCGCCTTCCCCGCCTACAGGCAAATCGTCATCGAATACTGCCGCGTCCTCTCCTCGCTCATCAACGACAGGGACCCCGACGCCGCGCAGAACACCCTGGGCCCGCTCAAGGAGCTGCGCGCCGCCTACACCGCCGCCGCCACTCGCGGGCGCGACTACCTGGACTGGTATGAAATCACCCACTTGGGCCACACGGACACGCGCTCGTTCGATGCGTACCTAGAGGCCATGCACGCCATGCGCATGGAGACCGAGGGCGCGGAAACACCCATCAGCCGCTACCTGCGGGACATCGAGTCCCTGCAGCGCCTGAAGGCGGACGACCCGCTGCCGGAGGACATCCTCGAACTCATCGGCAACGACCCGCAACAGAACGACAACGCCCATGAGTGACGGACCGGACATGCTCGCGGAGCAACAGGCGCACGATGACGGGTTCGCCATCGTGGCCGGGATAGACGAGGCGGGGCGCGGCCCGCTGGCGGGTCCCGTGGTGGCCGCCGCGGTCATCCTGCCGCCGGGGTTCGCGCTGGACGGGCTCAACGACTCCAAGCAGCTCTCCGCCAAAAAGAGGGAGGCGCTGTTCGCCGCGCTCATGGAGGACGACCGCGTACAGAAGAGCGTGGCGCAGGCGAGCGTGGAGGAAATCGACCGCCTGAACATCCTGCGCGCCACGCACCTGGCCATGGCGCGCGCCGCGCAAGGACTGCACCCGCAGCCGCACATGTGCATCATCGACGGCCTGCCCGTGCCCAACTTCCCCTTCCCCTCCCGCAACATGGTGAAGGGGGACGCGCGCTGCCTGAGCATCGCCGCCGCCAGCATCCTCGCCAAGGTCACCAGGGATCGCATCATGCTGGAGCTGGACAAGCAGTTCCCGCAATACGGCTTCGCCCGCAACGCCGGGTACGGTACCAGGGAACACCTCGCCGCCATCCACACCCATGGAATCACTCCACACCATCGCCGCTCGTTTGCGCCTGTTGCACAAATGGAGCTGCCCCTGGGACTCTGACGCCGTCCCGCCGCGCGGGTTCGTCGGCCGCTACGGCGAGAAGGTGGCGGCCTCCTGGCTGCGCGCGCACGGCCACAAAATCCTGCGCCGCAACTTCCGCCTCGGCTCCGGCGGTGAGGTGGACATCGTCTCCCGCCAGGGGGACACCCTGGTGTTCACCGAGGTGAAGAGCAGCACCAGCCCCGCCTCCGGCGCGCCCTCCCGCATGGTGGACCACGCCAAGCGCGAGCTTATCCGCCGCGGCGCCAGAAACTGGCTCATCATGCTCGGCCGAGAAGTCCCCTACCGCTTCGACATCCTGGAAATCATCCTCCTGCCGCGCCAAACCCCGCAGGTCAACCTCATGCAAAACGCCTTCCACATGCACGAGGGGCGGCGGCGCTGAAAAGGCGCTTGACCCGCCGCGGCGCCGCGCATAGAATGGCGGGGTGATGCAGGAGCTGGAAATCATGGCGCCGGCGGGGTCGTTCGAGTCCCTGGCGGCGGCGCTGCGGGCCGGGGCGGACAGCGTGTACTTCGGCGTGGGCATGTACAACATGCGCGCCCGCTCCACCGTGAACTTCACGGAGGACGACCTGCCCAAGGTGGTGCGCCTCTGCCACGCGTGCGGCGCCAAGGCCTACCTCACCTGCAACATCATTGTGTACGACGAGGAGCTGGCGGGCATGGAGAGCCTGCTGGAGCGCGCGAAGGCGGCGGGTGTGGATGCCGTGATAGCGGCGGACATGGCGGTCGTCACCCACGCGCGCAAGCTGGGGCTGGAGGTGCACGTGTCCGTTCAGGCGAACGTTTGCAACGTGGCCGCCGTGCGGTTTTTCGCGCAGTATGCGGATGTGATGGTGCTGGCGCGCGAATTGAAACTCTCGCAGATCCGCCACATCATCGGCACCATCCGCGCGGAGAACATCTGCGGGCCGAACGGCAGACCCGTGCGCATCGAGATTTTCGCCCACGGCGCCCTCTGCATCGGCATCTCAGGCAAGTGCGGCATGAGCCTCGCCGCCTACAACCACAGCGCCAACCGCGGCCAGTGCTTCCAGCTCTGCCGCCGCAAATACCGCGTCACCGACACCGAGACCGGGTTCGAGATGGACGTGGACAACCAGTACATCATGTCGCCCAAGGACATCTGCACCATCCGCGTGGTGGACCAGCTGGTGGAGGCGGGCGTGTCCGTCTTCAAGCTGGAGGGCCGCGGGCGGTCGGAGGCCTACGTCTCCACCGTCACGCAGGTGTACAAGGAGGCCGTGAAGGCGTGCGCGGACGGCACGTGGAGCCCGGAGAGGGTGGCCGCGTGGGAGGAGCGCCTGCTGCAGGTGTTCAACCGCAAGTTCTGGCACGGCGGCTACTACCTGGGCGAGGAATGGGACACCTGGAGCGGATGCTCCAACAGCCTCGCCCTGGAGCAGCGCCGCCACCTCGGCCGCGTGCTCCGCTGGTACCCCAAGGCCAAGGTGGCGGAAATACGACTGGAGGCGGAACCCCTTTCCCCCGGCGACAAGATTGAAATCACTGGCTGCACCACAGGAATCGTCCGCGTGAACGTGCAGGAGGTCCGCTGCGACGACGCGCAGGGCGTCACCCACACCGTCCCCACCGCGCCCAAGGGAGCCGTGGCCATGGTGGCCGTGGACACCAAGCTGCGCCACGGCGACAAAGTGTATCTGGTAACGCGCCGCAAGCTGTCATGAACGCAGAGGGTCACATTCGCGAGCTGTTCGGCGCGGCGGACATCCGCCGCGGAGTGGGGCGCGTGGCGCGGGAGGTGCTGGCGCACTTCGGCACGCAGGACGAGGTTCTGGTGCCGGTGGTGCTGGACGGCGGGATGATGTTCGCGGCGGATTTGCTGCGCCTGCTGCCCTCCAACTTCCGCCTGGAGACCATGCGCGTGTCGTCCTACGGCGCGGGCAAGGAAAGCAGCGGAGAGCTGCAGTGGCTCACCCCGCCGCCCAATGTGGCGGGGCTCCGCGTGCTCGTGGTGGACGACCTGGCGGATTCCGGCATCACCCTGAGCCGCATCTGCCGCCGTCTGGCAGATATGGGCGCCGCGGAGGTGCGCTGCGCCGTGGCGGTGGACAAGACCGGGCGGCGGGAGGCCGGGTTCGCGCCGGATTTCGCTGCCCTCCACACGAACGGCGGCTTCCTGGTGGGCTACGGCATGGATTTCGCCGGAAAATTCCGCAACCTCCCCTTCATCGGCGTGCATGAAGACTGATTTGCGCCTCCCCGCGCACATTTCTCAAAAAAATCTCGTCCTTTTGCTTGACATTGTGGTGCGGCGGTGGTATTTTGGCGTCCCGCATTGGCGGCAATGCCCGCCCGTGCACCACAAATCAACCTCTAAGCAACTTCATTATATGGTAGCAATTCGTCTTACACGCCAGGGCGCCAAGAACCGCCCCTACTACAAGGTTATCGTCGTCGATAGCCGCAACCGCCGCGACGGCGCCTACATCGACCAGCTCGGCACCTACGACCCCATGGCCGAGGGCGTGAACTACAGCATTGATGTGGAGAAGGCCGACAAGTGGATCGCCAACGGCGCCCGCCCGTCCGTCACCGTCGCCTCCATCATCAAGAAGGCCCGCGCCGCCAAGGCCTGAGCCTCCCTCCCCTCTTTTCATTATTGATTTGTGTTTGGCACACCTGCACCACGGGTGCAGGTGTGTTTTTGTTGCCCGAATAGGCGTGACTGGCGCGGCTCTGCCGGATGCGGTTCCATTTGGGAGTGAGGAAACCTTTCATATTCTGCGTTCTGCTTAAACAGGGGTGCTGGATTGGAAATAACGCTTGACAAGCGCGGGGAAATAGGGTAGTGTACACGCATACACACCTCCCCCGCTTAATTCGGTGGCCTTGGTTGCCGAGCGCGCACATGGGGAGGTTATTTTTTCTTCTATGGAAAGCGATACCCAATCCCTGACACGAGAGCAACAGGCAGATATACTGTTGTCTGAAGGATTGGCGGCGGATAGGGGTGAGCTGCTGATGCGTCTGGACCACATCGGTTTCTACCGCATGAACGGGTACGCCCACACGTTTCGGGAAAGAGGGGACAAAGGCGCGGTCCTGCCCAGGTTCCGCCCAGGCACCACATTACGCGATGTGTGGGACTGCTACCGCTTCGACCGCAGCCTGCGGCTTTTGTTCCTGGATGCCATCGAGCGCATCGAGGTGTCGCTGCGCAGTCAGCTGGCGTATCTCCACACGCAGCAGAACGGCGCGTATGCGTATGCCGATGCTCAGTATTTTCCCAAGTGGAAAGGGTACGTGGACATCTGGAAGCGCGTGCGGTTCGACAGCCGCGAGGTGAACCGGAGCGAGGCCCTGCGCAACTTTTACGAGAAGGACGGCGGGGTGCACGAATACCCGCCGCTCGGCATTGCCATATCATGCATTGAGCTTGGCCCGCTGGTGTACTTTTTCGACTACTCGGACAAGCTCGCAGTGCGCAAGCACATCGTCCGCGCATGGGGGATAGAATCAGCGTACATATCATCGTGGATGCATGCGCTAAACTACCTTCGCAACGATTGCGCGCACCATGTCCGCGTGTGGAACAAGCAGTTTTTCAAACTGCCGCAAATTCCCAAGTACAGCACGGATCGGCGGTGGTACTGCGAATATTCGGACACGGAACAGGCGTGGGTGCTGCCGGCAAGCCGTCACCGCGCGCAACCCTGCGTGAGCTCTCACTCCCCCGCATGCTTCATGTTCGTGTGCCGGCACCTGATGCAGCGGATTGCCCCCACGTCATCATGGCACCATCGCATGGAAGCTCTTTTGCACGCATACAGCGCGAATGGCGGTGACCTCGGCATGATGGGGCTTCCCAGGCATTGGGAAACTCATCCCCTGTGGACAGGCGCGGCAGTAGCCGACACGCGAAAATGACGGCGGTGCCGCTGCCGCATAACGAGCGCGATGGCGGGGGAGGGATTTAGGATTTGCATGCATGCACACATATCCCAAATCCTAAATCCCAAATCTGAAATCCTAAATTCACCTGTCTCGCGAAATTATTTCGGAAAACTTACATATTCTGCTTGAACAGGTGTGGGGTGGGGATATATAATCCACGCGCAAAGATGATAGAGCAGCTGCGCAAGAGACTACTGGACCGGGAGCACCCGGAACGCATCCACCTAATCGGCGTGGCCGGGGCCGGGATGAGCGGCCTGGCGCGCATGCTATTGGAGATGGGGCACCGCGTGAGCGGGTGCGACCGCGTGACGAGCGAGGAGACGGAGCGCCTGCAGCAGGCGGGGCTGGCGTTCTCCTGCCCGCACAACCCGGATGCGGTGAAGGACGCGGAGGTGGTCATCTACTCCAGCGCCATCCGCGAAGACAACGTGGCGCTGGCCGCTGCGAAGGCGCACGGCATCCCGTGCATGCGCCGCGCGGAGTGCCTGGCCGCCATCCTGAACGGCAAGAAGGGCGTGGTGGTGGCCGGAACGCACGGCAAGACCACCACCTCATCCCTCACGGCGCACCTGCTGCGGGAGGGGCGCCTGCGCCCGTGCCACTACGTGGGCGCGGAGATCCCCGTGCTGGGTGCCAACGCGCACTGGAACGAGGACAGCGAGTACCTGGTGGCGGAGGGCGACGAGAGCGACGGCACGCTGGTGAACTACCTGCCGGAGCACAGCATCATCCTCAACATCGAGGCCGAGCACCTGGACTTCTACCGCGACCTTGACCACATCAAGGAAGTCTTCCACACCCTCTGCAGGCAGACCCGCGGCAAAATCTTCTACTGCAAGAGCGAGCCCGGCGCGTGCGACGTCTGCTCACAATACCCCAACAGCGTCTCCTACGGCTGGCAGGATGCGGACTACACCGCCACGGACATGAGCGTGAAGCGCGGCCGCACCCTCTTCACCATCAACTACAAGGGAGAGCCGCTGGGGCGCGTGGAGCTGGGAATCCCCGGACGCCACAACGTCCTCAACTCGCTGGCCGCCACCGCCGCCGCACTGGAGATGGGGTGCGACTTCACCAGCATCACCCGCGGCCTCGCCTCCTTCGCCGGCGCCCGCCGCCGCTTCGAGACCAAGTACCTTTCCAAGGAATACCGCGTGGTGGACGACTACGGCCACCACCCCACGGAGATAGCCGCCACCCTACAGACCGCGCAGAGCCTGAAGCCCAAGCGCCTGGTGGTGCTCTTCCAGCCGCACCGCTACACGCGCACCCAGCTGCTGCGGGACGACTTCGGCAAGGTGCTGCAGGCGGTGGACAAGCTGTACGTGGCGGATGTGTACCCGGCCAGCGAGCCGCCCATCCCCGGCATCAGCGGGCAGACCATTGTGGACGCCGTGACGGAGAACGGCCCCGTGGAGGCGCAGTTCCTGCCGAACCTGGCGCTGGCGCACCACGTGGTGGGCAACGAGCTGCGCCCCGGCGACCTGTTCCTGACGCTGGGGGCGGGCAACGTGCACGAGGCCGGCACGCGCATCGCCAAGGACCTGTGCCTGATGGAAGCCATGGCGGCGGAATGCAGCAAGGACGTGGACTACCGCCTGTACGAGCCGATGAGCCGGCACACCACGCTGGGCGTGGGCGGCGAGGCCCAATACTGGGTGGAACCCCGCACCTTCGCGGCCATGCAGGCCGTCGTCAACTTCTTCAAGGACCGCAACATCCCCGTCCACATCGTGGGCCGCGGCTCCAACCTCGTCGTCCGCAACGGCGGCATCCGCGGCGCCGTCATCCACCCCGCCGCAGGTATCTTCGACAAGCTGGAGCTGCAGGGCAACCTCATCGTGGCCGGGGCGGGCGTGAAGCTCAAGAAGCTCGCCTCCTTCGCCGCGCGCCACGGCATCAGCGGGTTCGAGTGGATGGACGGCATCCCCGGCTGCGTGGGCGGAAGCCTGCGCATGAACGCCGGCTGCATGGGTGGCGACATGTGGAGCGTGTTCCGCTCCGCCACCGCGCTGGACGAGGACGGCGAGCTCGTGGAGTTCGAGAAGGACCGCATGAAGGGCGCCCAGTACCGCCTCATCCCGGAGTTCGACTCCAACATGGTCATGCAGGCCGCATTCGCCGGAACGCCCGCGGACGCGCAGTCCATCGGCGCCGCCACGGACGAGTTCCGCGCGCGCCGCAAGAGCTCGCAGCCCAAGGAGCCCAGCGCCGGATGCACCTTCGTCAACCCGGATGAAATCCCCGCCGGCAAGCTCATCGAGGAGCTCGGACTCAAGGGATACTCCATCGGCGGCGCCAAGGTTTCCGAGAAGCACGCCAACTTCATCGTCAACACCGGAAACGCCAGCGCCACGGATGTCACCAGGCTCATCGACTACATCCGCGAGAAGGCCAAGGCCGAGCGCGGCATCACCCTGCGAACGGAGGTCCACGTCATCGGCGACCGCGAGCCGCAATTCTAAAAATAGAAAAAACTTTCCGCCATGAAAGATTTAACGAACGACACCAAAATAGCGCTGCTGATGGGCGGCCCCGGGTCGGAGCGCGAGGTTTCCCTCGTCTCCGGCAAGGCCGTGCTGGAGGCGCTGCGGGAGGAGGGCTTCACCCACGTCACCCCCGTGGTGGTGGACGGCGAGCGCCCGCCCATCCCGGAGGGCACGGAGCTCTGCTTCAACATCATCCACGGCACCTACGGCGAGGACGGCGGCCTGCAGGCCTACCTGGAGGAGCTGGGAATCCCCTACACCGGGGCGGGCTCGGAGACCAGCCGCAACTGCTTCGACAAGCTGCTCACCAAGCAGGCGTTCGTGGCGGCGGGCGTGCCCACCCCCAGGAGCGAGGTGGTGCCGCACGGCCAGCGCCCCACCCTGCCCTGCCCCTGCGTGCTCAAGCCCCCCTGCGAGGGTTCCTCCGTGGGCGTGGAGATTGTGCATGAGCAGGCGGAGATGGATGCCGCGCTCGAGCGCGACGCACGCTTCCCCGGCCCCCTCCTGGTGGAGGAATACGTCAAGGGCAAGGAGCTCACCGTCGCCATCCTGGACGGCACCGCCCTGCCCGTCGTCCACATCTGCCCGCGCCAGGGGTTCTACGACTACCGCAACAAGTACCCCTCCATGACCGGGGCCGTGGGGTCCGACTACATCTGCCCCGCCGACATCACGGAGGCGGATACCAAGGCCGTGCAGGAAGCCGCGCTGGCCGCCTACCGCGCGCTGCACGTGGAGGTGTACGGCCGCGTGGACGTGCTGCTCACGGACGACGGCAGGCCGTACGTGCTGGAAATCAACACCATTCCCGGCATGACGGGGGCCTCCCTGTTCCCGAAGGCCGCAAAGGCCGTGGGCATCGGCTTCGGCGAGCTCTGCCGCCACATCGCGCAAATCTCCCTCAACCAGCCCCGCAGCTGATTTCCCCCCCATGCACGGCAACCGCAACAGGTACCGAAAAGCCCCCAAGAGCGGCGACAACGTGCGCGCCGTGGAGGGCAGCATGACCTTCGGGGAGAGGTACTTCAACTCGTCGTTCCTGCGCCGCAGCTGGGCCGCCGTGAAGAAGTGCGCGCGCTACGCGCTCATCGTGGTGCCGGTGGCACTGCTGCTCTTCTACGGCATCCGCTACGCCATCGCCCGCGCGTACCACATGGAGCTGGACAACATCTCCTACGAGGCCGAGCACAAGATCATCAGCCGCGAGCAGGCGCTCGACCTGCTCGGCATCCACGACAGCATCAACCTCACCGAACTCAACCCCGTGGACTGGGAGAACAGGCTCATGGCACACCCGTGCATCGCCTCCGCGCACATCCATGCGGAGCTGCCGGACACGCTGCACATCGAGGTGGAGGAGCGCATCCCCGTGGTCTTCGTGGAGATGGAGAGCGGGGCGGGCACGGGCAACCGCGCCAAGCTGTACATGGACCAGAACGGGCGCCTGTTCCCCGTTGTGCCGGAGTTCCACCAAAAGTTCACCAACCTGCCGGTGTGGTACCTGCAGGCGGGCGACCTGGCGGAGTTCAAGCCGGGCGCCAACGTGGCGGAGAAGGCCTACCGCCCCATCGTGGAGCTCGCCGCCGCCGCCAACCACTACTCCCTGGAGGAAATCCCCTCCATCAAGGAAATCTTCCGCCCCAAGGAATGGAAGATCATCCTCACCCTGGACAACGGCGCGGAGGTGCTCATGCAGGTCTACGACATCAAGGGCCAGATGGAGCGCCTCGCCATGATTATCGAGCACGCCGCCGCCGTGGGAAAGCGCCCCGTCAGCATTGACGTCATCCCGCGCGTCAACCCCACCGTCATCTACGCCAAGGAGGGCAAGTGACGCCATGCGGACCCGCATTGCAGAGCACGTGCTGGAGTTCGCCTTCCCCGCCGGAACCTCGCGCGGCGTCTACACCACACACCGCGTCTGGCGCGTGGAAGTGCAGGACGACGCCGGCCGCGTGGGAGTCGGCGAGTGCGCGCCGCTGCCGGATTTGAGCTGCGACGCCCTGCCGCCGCGCGAGTACCGCGCCAAACTGGAGGACGCATGCGCCGAGCTGGCGCGCACCGGGGAAATCCCCGCGGAGAGCCTGCGCGACTACCCATCCATCCTCATGGGGCTGGAAACCGCCATGCAGCACTTGCGCGCGGGTGGCTGGCGCCTGTGGGACACGCCGTTCAGCCGAGGCGAGGAGGGCATCCGCATCAACGGGCTCATCTGGATGGGCGACTTCCCCACCATGCTGGAGCGCCTGGAACGCAAGCTGCAGGCGGGTTTCAAGTGCATCAAGGTCAAGATTGGCGCCATCGACTGGCAGCGGGAGGTGGACCTCCTGCGCCGCATCCGAGAGCGGTACTCGCCGCAGGAGGTGGAGCTGCGCGTGGACGCCAACGGCGCGTTCTCCCCGCAGGACGCTCCCGCGCGCCTGGAGCAGCTCGCCGCGTTCGGCATCCACTCCATCGAGCAGCCCATCCGCGCCGGGCAATGGAGCGACATGGCGCGCCTGTGCAGGGAATCCCCCGTGCCAATCGCGCTGGACGAGGAGCTCATCGGCGTGAACGACCCCGCGCGCAAGGCGGAGCTGCTGGATGGCGTCCACCCGCGCTACATCATCCTGAAACCCACGCTGCACGGCGGGTTCCGCGGCGCGGAGGAATGGATGCGCCTCGCGGATGCGCGCGGCATCGGGCACTGGGTCACCTCCGCGCTGGAATCCAACATCGGGCTGAACGCCATCGCCCAGTGGTGCGCCGCCCGCCGGCACGACATGCCGCAGGGTCTCGGCACCGGGCAGATCTACACCAACAACGTCGCACCCTTCCCGCTCTCCATCCGCGGCGAGCAACTGTGGTTCGCCCCCGCGGCCGCCGCGCCGTGCACGGATTTGAACGCCTTCCTCGACGACTGGAACGGCCCCGCCGAATGCATCACCGTGCACACCTCCGGCTCCACCGGCGAGCCCAAGCCCATGCAGGCCCGCAAGGAATTCATGGAGGCCAGCGCGCGCATGACATGCCGCTTCCTCGGGCTGCGGGAGGGCGACTCCGCGCTGCTCTGCCTGCCGCTGCGCTTCATTGCCGGAAAGATGATGGTGGTGCGCTCCCTGGTGGCGGGGCTGCGGCTCATCCCGTGCGAGCCATGCGGGCACCCGCTGCGCGGGCTGCAGGAGCCGCCGGACTTCGCCGCCATGGTGCCGCTGCAAGTCTTCAACTCACTCCAAATGCCGCAGGAGGCAGAAATGCTGCGCGGGCTCAAGAACCTCATCATCGGCGGCGGCCCCGTGGACGACGGCCTCGCCGCCCAGCTGAACAATTTTCCCAACGCCGTGTGGTCCACCTACGGCATGACCGAAACCCTCTCACACATCGCCCTGCGCCGCCTCTCCGGCCCGCTCGCCGACGCATGGTACACGCCCTTCGACGGCGTGCAGCTCGACCTCAACGAACACGGCTGCCTCGTCGTCACAGCCCCGCACATCGGATGCCATAACCTCGCCACGCACGACATCGCAGAGATGGACGCGCACGGACGTTTCCGCATCCTTGGCCGCAGCGACAACACCATCAACTCCGCCGGCATCAAAATCCAGCCCGAGCAGGTGGAGGAAACCCTCCGCCGCAACGGCCTGGCGCACGTCCTGCTCACCTCCGTCCCCGACCCCAAATTCGGCGAATCCACCGTCCTCCTCACCACCGCCGACCCCGCAGAGGCGGAGCGCATCTGCCACCTCTGTCTCCCCCCCTACACCATCCCCCGCCGCATCCTCCGCGTCCCCGCCCTTCCCCTCACCCCCACCGCCAAACCCAACCGCCCCGCCGCCCACCGCCTCGCACAATCAAACATCTAATCACCGCGGCATTGAATGCCGCCATTGGATTCCCCGCGCGTTGACGGGTAAATCGTAAATCGCTTGTCTCGGCGTAGCTTCAGCGAAGACGGATAAATCCTCCAGCCTCCCGCCTCCTCCGAAACTCAAAACCAAATCGCAACTCTGGACCAAGCCCAAGACTTCGCCCTCTCCCAATACAAGCGCTGCGGGCTGGCGCATGTTTGCCTTGTCAAGGGTGGTGGGGAGTGGTATATTCTGCTGCGGCGCGAGAGGGCGTTTCACATACATACAAGAAGATGAACAAGATCAAGGCAGCTATCGTCGGTTACGGAAATATCGGCAAGTACGCATTGGAGGCAATTGAGGCATCGCCCGACATGGAATGCGTGGGCATTGTGCGGCGCACGGCGTCCAAGGAGGGCTACCCGGAGCTGGCGTCCTACGCGGTGGTGGGCGACATTGCCGAGCTTGGCAAGGTGGATGTGGCGATACTGGCCACGCCCACGCGCTCGTGCCGTGAACACGCGGAGAAATGCCTGGCCATGGGCATCAACACGGTTGATTCCTTCGATATCCATACATCCATCCTGGACTACCGCGCGGCGCTCATGCCGGTGGCGAGGGAGCACGGGACGGTTGCCATCATTTCCGCCGGATGGGACCCCGGTTCCGATTCCGTGGTGCGCACGCTCATGGAGAGCCTGGCGCCCAAGGGTCTTTCCTACACCAATTTCGGGCCGGGTCGCTCCATGGGGCACAGCGTGTGCGTGCGCTCCAAGGCGGGGGTGAAGGATGCGCTCTCCATGACCATCCCGGTGGGTGAAGGCATTCACCGCCGCATGGTGTATGTGGAGCTGGAGGAGGGGGCGGATCTTGCCGAGGTGACGGCCGCCATTAAAGAGGATCCCTATTTCGCGTCCGACGAGACGCATGTGTTTGCGGTGGAGAGCGTGGATGCGCTCAACGATGTGGGCCACGGCGTGAACCTGACCCGCAAGGGCGTGAGCGGCAAGACGCACAACCAGCTTTTCGAGTTCAACATGAAGATCAACAACCCCGCGCTCACGGCGCAGGTGCTGGTGAACGTGGCCCGCGCTTCCCTCAAGCAGCAGCCCGGTTGCTACACCATGATCGAAATCCCCGTCATCGACATGCTCCCCGGCGAGAGGGAAAACATTATCAAGCACCTTGTTTAGCAACAAGGTGCTTGATGATTTACGATTGACAATTTACAATTTACAATTTGGAAATAATGGCGCCTATCGGCGCGCGTGAATGAACCGCCCCGCCAGGCCTTGCGCCTGACGGGGCGGATTTTACGTGTTCAACAAGGTGCTTGATGATTTACGATTGACAATTTACAATTTACAATTTGGAAAT
>JAUNNT010000008.1 GCA_030531305.1 Akkermansia sp. | reverse complement strand
TGGCAACACCTCCCTTTGTTTACCAGGAAATGCTCCCCATGGGGGAAGACACCACCAAGTACCGCCTGCTCACCAAGGACTACGTGAGCGTGGGCGAGTTTGAAGGCAAGCCCATCCTCAAGGTGGAGCCGGAAGGCCTGCGCCTGCTGGCGGAGACCGCCTGGCACGATGTGGCCTTCTACCTGCGCCCGGAGCACCTCAAGATGGTGCAGGGAATTCTTTCCGACCCCGAGGCGTCCGAGAACGACAAGAGCGTGGCGCTCACCATGCTGCGCAACGCGGAGGTGGCGGCCATGGGCGTGCTGCCGCTCTGCCAGGACACCGGCACGGCCATCTGCGTGGGCAAGAAGGGCCAGCAGGTGTGGACCGGCTACAACGATGCCGAGTACATCTCCCGCGGCGCGTACGACTGCTACACCAAGAACAACCTGCGCTACTCCCAGAACGTGGCGCTGGATATGTACAAGGAGGTGAACACGCGCACCAACCTGCCCGCGCAGATCGACCTGTTCGCCACGGACCACGGCATGGAGTACTCCTTCCTGTTCATTGCGAAGGGCGGCGGCTCCGCCAACAAGACCTACCTGTACCAGGAGACCAAGGCGCTGCTCAACCCCGCCTCCCTCAAAAAGTTCATGGTGCAGAAGATGAGCACCCTCGGCACCGCCGCATGCCCGCCCTACCACGTGGCCTTCGTCGTCGGCGGCACCAGCGCGGAGCTCTGCCTCAAGACCGTCAAGCTCGCCTCCACCAAGTACTATGATTCCCTCCCCACCTCCGGCAACGAGCACGGCCGCGCCTTCCGCGATCTGGAGCTGGAGGCAGAGCTGAAGAAGGAGGCGGAGAAGCTGGGCCTGGGCGCCCAGTTCGGCGGCAAGTGGTTCGCGCTGGATGTGCGCGTGGTGCGCCTGCCGCGCCACGGGGCCTCCTGCCCGGTGGCCCTGGGCGTGTCCTGCTCCGCGGACCGCAACGCCAAGGCCAAGATCACGCCTGAAGGCATCTTTATCGAGGAGCTGGAGTACGACCCCGGCAAGTACATTCCCGCAGAGCTGCGCGAAACCAAGAGCGCAGGCGTGCCCATCGACCTGGACCGCCCGATGCCGGAGGTGCTCGCCGAGCTCACCAAGTACCCCGTCAAGACCCGCCTCTCCCTCACGGGTACCATCATGGTGGGCCGCGATATCGCCCACGCCAAGCTCAAGGAGCTGCTGGACGCCGGCAAGGACCTGCCGCAGTACATCAAAGACCACCCCATCTACTACGCCGGTCCCGCCAAGACGCCGGAAGGCTACCCCTCCGGCTCCTTCGGTCCCACCACCGCCGGCCGCATGGACCCCTACGTGGAGCTCTTCCAAAGCCACGGCGGCAGCATGATTATGATTGCCAAGGGCAACCGCGCACAGTGCGTCACGGACTCCTGCAAGAAGTTCGGCGGCTTCTACCTGGGCTCCATCGGCGGCGTGGCCGCGGATTTGGCCAAGAACTGCATCACCTCCATCGAGTGCGTGGAATACCCGGAACTCGGCATGGAGGCCATCTGGAAGATTACTGTCAAGGATTTCCCCGCCTACATCCTGGTGGACGACAAGGGCAACGACTTCTTTGCCGATATCCGCGCAGGGTGGGCGTGCCCCGGGTGCGCGCACTGACGTGCGCGCAGGATTTACGATTGACAATTTACAATTGACGATTTGAAATAGAGGCTCGCTCCCGCTCGCGGGAGATTTCCGCAGGGGCGGGCCTCCAATCCAAAGCCAGGAAAGCCATGAGCGACAAGCTGAAGACATTTCTCGCGCGCCTGTTCAGCACGGTGGTGCTGCTGGCGCTGCTGGGCGGCGCCGTTTGGTGGAACAGCCCGGCGGGGTACGGCGTGCTCATCTGCCTGCTGTGCAACCTTACCTCCGTGGAGTGGTTCCGCATGCTGAAGGGCACCGCGGCCTGCCGCAGGCTGGCTCTGGTGTTCGGCCTGCTGCTGCCGTGGCTGGAGTTCGCCAGAATGCTCCGCGAGCCGCTGTTCCCGTCCCTGGCTGCCGACTCCTGCGGCCTGTTCCTGATGTTGCTGGTGTACGTGCTGGCGGCGTTTTTCGTGAACCTGTTCTGCATGGACCGCCGCGGCCGCACCGGGCGGGAGGCCCTGGAATCCATGGGGCTCACCCTGCTGGCCTTCGTGTTCCCCGTGTGGATGTTCTGCTTCGGCATGAAGGAGCTGGACACCAACAACCTCATGCTGCTGCTCTGGGTGGTGCTCTTCACCAAGATGAGCGACATCTGGGCGTACTGCTGCGGCGTGCTGGTGGGCCGCAAGTTCATCCAGGCGCCGTTCAGCCCGGCGGTCTCACCCAAGAAATCCTGGGAGGGTATCATCGGCTCCTACATCATCACCATGGTGGCGGGGTATTTCCTGTATGAGTGGATTGTTGGTCCCGTGGAGAAGGATTTGCCGCTCGCCTCGTACATCGTCATGGGCAGCATCCTCTTTGTGCTATCCGTCACGGGCGACCTGGCGGGCTCGCTCATCAAGCGCGGCCTGGCGGTGAAGGACAGCGGCTCCCTGCTGCCCGGCATCGGCGGCATCTTTGATTTGATCGACTCCCCCGCCTTCACGGTATCGGTCTGCTTCGGCCTCTGCCCGCTGCTGGGTGAGACTGTTCAAAGCCTTTTCTCCTGATGACGGATGCCTCTACAGATGCCGGGCGCAAGGGCCGTTTCACCGGGGCGTGGAAAGGGGCGCTCTGTGTGCTTGTCCTGCTTGCCGCGGTGCTTTCGTGCATCCTCGCCCTTTGCCCGGGTGCGGCATCAACCGCCAAAAATTCGGCGTACGGGCTATACCTTCGCACGGTGGTGGGAATGCCCGCTGCGGGGGATACCCACCGCTTCCTCCAAAACGGGGGATGGACTTCCCCGAATGCGTATATTGCCCATGGAGGCGGAATCGGGCAGTATGCCCTTCACAATTCCGTGGAGGCTGCGGAGGATTCCATCCGGCGCGGTTTCCGTTTCATCGAATTCGATCTTCTTGTCACCACGGACGGCCACCTCGCCGCTGCCCACAGCTGGGCGGAGATGAAGCGGATGGCTGGAGCTCCCGTCTCTAACGAGCCTCTCTCCCTCCAAGAGGTCAGGGCGCTTTCCATTCCCGGCAAATTCACCCCGGCCACCGGCGAGGATATTCGTCGCCTCCTGGAACAACATCCGCAGTTGGTGCTCGTCACAGACCGTATTCAAGACTATGAACTCCTTCTGAAAGAGATTCCCCACCCCCAAAGGATGATTGTGGAGTGCACGCGCGGGAAGGCTTCTTATGTGAATGCTTTGAAAGCGGGTGTCCTCTACCCGTCTATGTCGGTTCAAACTGCAAGCATGATGAAACTTGCCTATGACGCCGGCATCCCCATCATATCCCTGAAGGACGACAACTTTTTCAGCACGCCGCAGGGGATAGGGGAGGTGCGCCGGTTGCATGACAAAGGCATCACTATCCTCCTCTTCAATTATTCGGGAAGCGCATACTGGGACACGCCAGAATTCATCAAGGCCCACTTGGGAAAGACATTCAGCATGATTTACTCGGATTCCTGGGGGCCGGACAGCATTCCACCATCCAACATTTCTCAGGATAAATCATGAAAGGGGCACCACACACAACCATGCCGCTGCTGATGAACCCCAAGGCGGGCAGTTTGTTCCGCTCCGGGTTGGATGCCTGGCTCAAGGAGCATGCGGAGGGACTGCGCATCATCCCCACGGAATCCGCAGACGATCTGACGGAGCAATGCCGCCGCCTGGCGGACGCGGGCGAGCCCGTGGTGCTGGCCGCCGGGGGTGACGGCACGCTCATGCGCGCCGCGCAGGGGCTCATCGGTACAGACACCGCGCTGGGCATCTTCCCCTGCGGCACCATGAACGTGTTTGCGCGGGAGATGGGCATCGGCTCCCGCAACTTCGACCTCGCGCTCAAGGCCGCGCAAGGTGACGCCCGCCAGATGGTGGATGTTTTCACCGTGAACGGCGCGCCCTTCCTGCAACTGGCGGGATTCGGGCCGGACGCCACCGTGGTGAAGCTCATCCGGCCGTGGATGAAGAGGCACCTCGGCGCGTTCTCCCACGCGCTCACCGCCATCCAGGTGGCCACCAGCCACCTGCCTGTCATCACCGTCACCCTGCCCAACGGTGAGACTGTGCAGGGCACGCAGGTCATCTTCGGCAACGGCAAGCGTTACGGCGGGGAAGGGCATCTCTTCGCCGGAGCCAAGTACGACGACGGCGTGCTTGATGCCGCCGTGTTCGGCATGGAGAGCGCGGGCATCCTGTATGAAATCCTTTCCTACATGCTGCTCAACGGCATCAACGACCGCAACCTGGGCGACGCCACCAAGATGTGCCGCATGGAGGGATGCACCGTCACGGCGGACGCCTCCCTGGACTACGAGTTGGACGGCGATTATGCAGGCACCATCCGCCCCGGTGAGGAAGCCGTTATCGAGCGCCTGCCGCAGCAGCTCAAGGTCTGCGTGCTGGACGAGCAGGTGCCCGTCACTCCCTTGGACCATGTGAAGGCGCACCCCATGGTGCGCGCGTTCATGAAACGCCTGCAAGACATCAAGGACTATTGATAAAACCGTGAGAAGGGTTTCTCCCACCGCCAAGGCCGTGATTGCGGCCTTTCTCTTTGCCCTGGCATGCGAGCTGGCCAGCCCGTCACCGTGGCACAGCGTTTTGATGGTGGTGCTCTCCGTGTGCACGGTGGCCATGCTGGCGTTGCTCACGCACGCGCTGCTGCGTGTGTGGGCGCTGGTGCTGTGGGTGCCGTTCCTGCTGCTGGTGGGCGTTTCCGCGTACATCAAGCACTTCTACAACCTGGAGCTGGCCCCCTTCCTGGTCTCGCAGATCATCGGGGCATCGCCGCAGGATTTCGCGCAGTTCGCCACCTTGGGCAACGCATGCGCGCTGCTGCTCATCCTCGTTGTGATTTCGGGTGTCATGCTGCTTCTTTTCCGCGTGTTCCGCAGGATGCCGCGGAAGCGGGAGCTGGGTATCTCCGCCGCCGGGCTGGCGCTGTGTATCGGCGCGGGCTACGCCCTGCCGGAACCTTGCCTCTCCAATTCCGTGGACGAGGGCTTAGGCTCCATCGGCATCGCCTACCGCATCCCGCACGCCTACAAGCTGGCCGCCGCACGCAACACCGCCCTGTTGCAGAAGGTGCAGGCCCTGCCGTCCCCCGCGGACAAGCCGTCGGAACTCGCCACGCTCAAGGGGGACGAGGGTGTGGTTTGCATCCTGCATATCGGCGAGAGCGTGCGCGCGGACCGCCTCTCCTTGAACGGCTACGCGCGCGACACCACCCCCTGGCTGCGGCAGCACGCGGCGCAGCTGGTGAACTTCACGGACTGCACCGCCATCTCCACCCTCACCACCAACTCCATGCTCACCATCCTCACGGATGCCGCAGGCAACATGGAGCGCGGCATCTCACCGCAACTGGACGCCCGGTGCGGCAGCGTGATGGACCTCTTCGCCGCGCACGGCTTCTCCTGCCACGGCTTCTTCACCAGCCGCGGCATGGACCGCAACGAGACCTGGGGCTCCACTTTCGAGCGCCTGCAGCAGCTCATCACCGCCAAGGCCGCGGGCGTGTACGAGTACGGCGACCCCGCCGCCAACGACTACCGCCCCAAGCTCCAGCTGTCCATCATCCACAAGGTGCTGGAGAAAAAATCCACCGGCAACCGCTTCCTGCTCATCAACAACGTGGGCAGCCACTCCCCGTTCTTCGCGTACGACCAAGAGCACCCCGCGTTCACACCCGCCAGCCCGGACGCCCTCCACAACGCCCCGCACGCCAACCCGCAGGCCGCGGAGATGGTCTCCAACGCCTACGACAACACCATACGCTACACAGACGAGTACATCCGCGACCTGCTGGCACCGCTGCAGGGCAAGCCCTTCCTGTACATCTACGTGAGCGACCACGGCGAGCCCGTGGGCGAGAACAACGAATGGACCCGCGGCAATCCCAACTTCCACCGCACGCAGTGGTGCAGGGTGCCGTTCATCGTCATCGCCTCCCCCGAATTCGAGCAACTGCACCCGCACTTCGCTGAGGCCCTGGCGCAGTTGCGCGCCCATGCCGCCATGCCCTGCGCCCATGAAAACATTTTCCATTCCCTGCTGGGCATCTTCGGCATCTCATCCCCCTACTACAACTCAGAGCACGACCTCTCATCCCCGCAGTGCAAGCCCTACACCGGACCGCACCCCTCCCGCAACGGCGAGTCCGCCGACGGCTTGAAGTGGGAGTGATTGCCGCCCGGCACTTTCGGTTAGTGCCAGCCCCCGTCCTGAATTTTGACGGAGCCTCCGGGCTGTGGGCCCGTATAGGGTTCCGCCGCCGGTGAACTCAAATCCAGCGTGGCGTCATAATACGGCGTGCTGATTCCAAACAAACCCAACAGGGTATGGAATAGATGCTCATGCGCCACCGTCATGCCGCTGTGCCGCCGGAGCTCCTGGAGAGCCTCGGAAAAGTGCGGATGCAGCGCCTCGAATTCAGGAGAGGCGTATACCAGCATGGGAACTATGCAGCCCGTCGTGTAGTAGTACTTCTCCGACTCCATCATCTCCACGCGGTTCCAAAGGCCTTCCTCTCCGGTATAATCCCCGTGGTCGCTTACGTATATGTATATGAAAGGCTTGCCTTTCAATCCCGTTATCAACCTCTGGATATACCTATCCAGCGTGTAGATGGTGTTGTCGTAGGCATTGCATACCTCCACCGCCTTTTGCGGGGCCCCGTCCGGGTTCTCTACAAAGGCGGTTTTGCTGGTCGGTTGAAAGGGGGCCTTGTCGTCTTCATACAAGTGGAACGGAATGTGGCTTCCATAGTTGTTTGCCAGGATAAACAGATTCTCGTTGCCGCTCGCGGCAACTCGGTCCAATATGGAATCCACCTGGGGAAGCGGCAGCCCGTTGATGAAACTCTCCATCCGGGATTTCCTGGTCAATTGCAACATTATCCCGCACAAGGGATTGCCCAGCCTCACCGGCACCGGCACGAATGATGAGCAGGCGAACCCGTTTGCGGCAAACAAATCCATCACGCTTCCCACCGTCGGCATGTACTCCTCCGAGGGTGAGCGCTCCACATTGAAGCGGGCATTTGTCAACAGGCCGATAAACGCCTTGTTCGTCTCCGGGGATGACGAAATGCAGCGGGGGTAGTTGATCAGCCTCTCTTGGGAACGCAGCCACGGTGTCGTGTCCTTTTCATATCCGTTGAGACTGAGGTGGTCGGCCCTGACGCTCTCTCCGACGTGGACAATGCAGATGGCGCCTTCACCGCCCTTCAGCGTGCTGATATGGGAGGGTTGATCCGCCGGAGACGGCAGGGAGCGAACCAGTGTCAACAGGTTGTTATTCTTTTCAAGCCCTGAAAGAGTCTCGCTGGTAAAGTTTTTCGCACCGGAAATCGGCCATAACCCGCATGGCCGGTTCAGCAGCACGGGGGTCAGGGCATATCGGAAAAACAAGGCGAATCCAAAGAGAAGCACCCCAAACAGGGCGCACCGCGTGCGCCGTTCCCCCTTCAGGGCCTTGATGAGAAGGTGCAGCAAGAGGGATATAACGGCAACTATGGCTATGAACGCTGCAACGTTTTTCGTGTTGATGAAAGGCATGGCCTCATCCCTGGACGTGCCGAACACGGCGGCCAGCACATGGGCATTGAACGTCACTTTCAGGTAGATGGAGCAGACCACCCGGAGAGTCTCTTCAAAGAACAGGAAAAACAGCGGAATGCCGGCCCATTTGCCAAGAACGGCGTATGCCAGGAAAACAATGCCGGCGGTAAACAGATAGCAGGACGGAAAATGGGAGGGCACGTCAAACACCTCTACGTTGCCCATGCAAACGAGCGGCAGGATTGCCAGCGCGACGACACCCAACGCAGAGCCCTTGATCCAAATGCTGATTCGAGTAAGACGCGAGATGAGGATAGAGCCTGCAATCAAGGCCAGGGCAAGCAGAATTTTGAAGAGGGGGAACACCTCCTCATCCATATAATCTGGATAATAGCTGAAATAGTAGCAGATGATGTAGAGGGCCAGCAAGGACAACGCTATCAGCGTGCAATTCCTGGAGGCCGTCGTGTTTGTGCGTTCGCTGTGGCTTTCTGGCTCGGGTTCCATTGTAAAACGGGTATGGGGGCAGCTTATTCCCGCGCCCGGCTGTTTGTCAAGTGAAAAGAAACGCAGCCGGGCGCAGCCGCAAATAGGGCTAGCAAATCAAGGGAAGATGTGGTAGAAAAACCGCGTTGTGGCAACACCTCCCTTTGTTTACCAGGAAATGCTCCCCATGGGGGAAGACACCACGAAGCGCCGCCTGCTCACCAAGGACTACGCGAGCGTGGGCGAGACCCTTCAATGCCTCTTCTCCTGATGCCGGCACTCCCAACCCGAAAGACAGACGAAATGAAAAACAGCCGACTCAAATGTGTCTTGCATCTCCTCGCCGCTTGTATTTTCTTTGTAACGTTGGGCGCCCTGTTTGCACCGCCGGGTTGGCGTTCCGGCATATACCGGGAAGTGGCGCCCTTCTATTTGAAATATTGCGTGGACATACCCCGTGGCGATGACATTCATAGGTTTTATTTGAATGACGGATATGCTTCCCCCGGTGCCTATATTGCCCACGGTGGAGGTGTCGGGCAGTATGTATACAACAATTCGCTCGAGGCGGCACAAGATTCCATTGCCCAAGGATTTCGCTTTATAGAGTTCGACTTGATTGTTACTTCCGATGGCCATTTGGTGGCGGGGCACTCGTGGGAGGATTTCAGGAAGATGGCACATTTGCCTGCGGAGGCGGGGCCTCTCTCGTTGGCGGAGGTGCAGGAAAGTTCGCGCCCCGGTGAATTTTCCCCCTTGGTGGCCAAAGATATCTGCAGATTGCTTGAAGAAAACCCCGGTTTAATGGTAGTAACCGACAAGATTGCAGATTATGGACTCCTTCTCAAGGAAATCCCCTACCCAGATAGAATGATTGTCGAGGTCGTCGGCGGTGTCTTTGGATATCAAAGGGCTATCAAGGCGGGAGTGAGGTATCCCTCGCTTGCTGTTTACGATATCGGGCAGATGCGACTCGCCCGTGATTGCCGCATCCCCATTGTAAGCCTTGGCAATGAACATTTCTTTGATACCCCGGAGGGTATCGAACTAACGAAAGAGATGCATGACATGGGCATCACCATTCTCCTCTGTGAACCCCGCGGAGATGCGGCGGAATTCATTCGGGCGCATTTGGGGCGTTCTTTCAGCATGATATACACGGATTCTTGGAGCCCGGCGCATCTTCCGCAACCGGCTCCAGGCAGCGCTTCATCTCAAATCTCCCAACAGGCTGGATAGGCAATGGAAATGATGCCCCCGCGGCAACCCCAACCTCCACCGCACGCAACGGCGAGTCCGCCGACGGCTTGAAGTGGGAGTGATTGTCCCGCATTTTTTTGCGCGCATGCTTGCATTTCGCCTTGAAATGCGCGCGCGTTGGGGATACACTCGCCCCGTGCGGGCGTACACAACCCGCCCGCTTAACACCAAATCCAATACACCATTATGGCTAAACTCACAGTTCGCGACCTCGACGTCGCCGGTCAGGAAGTCCTCATGCGCGTGGACTTCAACGTTCCCATGAAGGATGGCGCCATCACCAACGATGCCCGCATCGTGGCCGCCCTCCCCACCATCAAGTACCTGCTGGAGAAGGGCGCCCGCCTGGTGCTCTGCTCCCACCTGGGCCGCCCGGAAGGCACGGGCTATGAGGAGGCGTTCTCCCTGAAGGCCGCCGCCGAATGCCTCTCCAAGCACCTCGGCAAGCCCGTCGCCTTCGTCCCGGAGACCATCGGCGCCGCCGCCACCGCCGCCCGCGCCGCCCTCAAGGACGGCGATGTCCTCCTGCTGGACAACGTGCGCTTCGACAAGAAGGAGAAGAAGAACGACCCCGAGTTCGCCAAGACCCTGCTGGGCAACGCCAAGCTCTACGTGAACGACGCCTTCGGCTCCGCCCACCGCGCACACGCCTCCACGGAGGGTGTCACCCACTTCGCGGAGAAGTCCGCCATGGGCTTCCTCATCGAGCATGAGCTCGAGTACCTCGAGGGCAAGCTCGAAACCCCGGAGCAGCCCTTTGTCGTCATCATGGGCGGCGCCAAGGTGTCCGACAAGATCCAGGTGCTCTCCAAGCTCATGGAGAAGAGCCAGACCTTCATCATCGGCGGCGCCATGGCCAACACCTTCCTTGCCGCCCAGGGCAAGAACGTCGGCGCCTCCAAGATCGAGGAGGACAAGCTCGACCTCGCCAACCAGATCCTGGCCGACGCCAAGGCCCGCGGCGTGAAGTTCATCCTGCCCGCCGACACCCGCTACGCCTACAAGTTCGAGGAGGGTGCGGAAACCCAGTGCACCGGGCTCTGGGCGGAAGGCGCCTCCATGCCGGAGGGCGGCATGGGCATCGACATCGGCGACAAGGCGATTGAAGAGTTCTGCGCCGTCATCAAGACCGCCAAGACCGTCCTCTGGAACGGCCCGCTCGGCGTCTTCGAGCTGGATTCCTTCTCCAAGGGCACCAAGGCCATTGCCGAGTGCCTCGCGGAAAGCGACTGCATCTCCATTGTGGGCGGCGGCGATTCCGTGACCGCCGCCAAGAAGTTCAAGGTGGCTGACAAGCTCTCCTTCTGCTCCACCGGCGGCGGCGCCTCCCTGGAGCTGCTGGAAGGCAAGGTCCTCCCCGGCATCGGCTCCCTTACCGACAAGTAAAGGGTTGCCCCGTTACCATTTCCCGGGCCGCTTGTCCATACGGGCAGGCGGCCCGGTTTTATTGGTGCCGGTGTCGGCCGGCTATCCAACCACCCCATGTATACGATGAATCATAAGATTTGGCGCAGTGCCTAAAAAATCACGCCGCCCGTGGAGGGCGGCGTGATGAAACGGGGATGGAATCCGCGGGTTAGATGAGGCCGAGCTCCTGGCCGGCCTTCTGGAAGGCGGCGATGGCGCGGTCCAGCTGCTCGGTGGTGTGGGCGGCGGAAATCTGGGTGCGGATGCGTGCCTGCTCCTTGGGCACCACGGGGTAGAAGAAGCCCATGGCGTACACGCCCAGCTCCAGCAGGCGGGCGCTCATCTTCTGGGAGAGCGCGGCGTCGCCGATCATGACGGGCACAATGGCGTGGCCGGCGCCGGCCAGCTTGAAGCCGCATTCCTCCATGCCCTTGCGGAAGTACGCGGCGTTGCTCTGCACGCGCTCGGTCAGCTCCGTGGAGGCCTCCAGCATGTCCAGCACCTTGATGGTGGTGGCGGCAATGGCGGGCATCACGCTGTTGGAGAACAGGTAGGGGCGGGCCTTCTGGCGCAGCACGTCGATGATTTCCTTCTTGGCGGAAACATAGCCGCCGGACGCACCGCCCAGGGCCTTGCCGAACGTGCCGCTCGTGATGTCGATCTTGCCAAACAGCCCGCAATGCTCATGCGTGCCGCGGCCGCGCTTGCCCAGAACGCCCGTGGAGTGGGATTCGTCGAAGTGCACCAGCGCGCCGTACTTCTCCGCCAGCGCGTGAATCTTGTCCAGGCTGGCGATGATGCCGTCCATGGAGAACACGCCGTCCGTGGAAATCATGATGGTGCGGGCGCCGTTGGCCTTGGCCTCCTGCAGCTTGGCCTCCAGGTCCGCCATGTCGTTGTTGGCGTAGCGGTAGCGGGCGGCCTTGCACAGGCGCACGCCGTCGATGATGGAGGCGTGGTTCAGCGAGTCGGAGATGATGGCGTCCTCCTTGTCCAGCAGCGCGCCGAACAGGCCGCCGTTGGCATCAAAGCAGGAGCCGAACAGGATGGTGGCTTCCGTTCCCAGGAACGCGCTCAGGCGCTCCTCCAGCTGGTCGTGCAGCGTCTGCGTGCCGCAGATGAAGCGCACGGAGGCCATGCCGAAGCCCCAGCGGTCGATGGCGTCCTTGGCGGCCTTCTCCAGCTCGGGATGGTTGGCCAGGCCCAGGTAGTTGTTGGCGCACATGTTGATGACCTTGCTGCCGTCGCGCAGGCCCACCTCGGAGTACTGGGGTGTGTCGATGTAGCGCTCCTGCTTGTACAGGCCGGCGGCCTTCAGGCCCTCCAGGTCCGTAACCAATCGGTTCTTGAATTCTGTGTTGTACATAATATAGGCAAAGAATTGTCCAAACGGATTGTAGCGCGGCGGGGCGGGAGGGTCAAGCCAATTCCTGCACGCCGCGCGCGTTGTGTCATGCGCGGGCGTGTGGCGTGCGTGCGAGCTTGACATTGCCGCCGCGCTGGGGCAAAATACGCCCGCGCCCGCTGTGTAATGCGGGCAAGAAGCCCCGAAAGCGCCATGAAGACCAACCTGTTCACAACCGCCGTGATTGCCGCTGCCGCCATGCTGGCGGCCAGCTCTTGCGATGAGAACAAGGGCGGCAGCACCGCCCCCGCAGAACAGCCCAAGGCTGAGCCCACGGCCCCGGCTGAACCGCAGGCACCCGCCGCGCCTGCAGACCCCACCAATGAGGAAATCTGCAAGGCCGTGACCGACCAGCTGGCCCAGTACACCTTCGTCACGCCCGGCGAGTTCTCGTATCAGGTGGAGACCGTGGCTCCGGGCAGGCAGAGCATTTCCGCATCGCTCAAGATGGTGGTGAAGGAGAACATGTACACGCAGGTGGCCGCGCCGGAGGATTTCAACCGCGAGCGCCAGGCCGTGAACGAGGCCGCCAACCTGGCCATCCGCCCGGATGCCGCCTACCTCATGCAGGTGGGTGCAACAACGGATACCGTCACGGATGAGGACCGCGTGGCCAAGCAGCTGCCGCAGGAGCTGCAGTCCGCCCTCGTCGCCCTGCGCGAGTTCGCCGAGCAGAAGCTCTACAACAAGGTGGCCCAGGCAGGGCAGGAGGCCGGCATCTCCGTTACGCTGGATGCCGAGTGGAAGGACGGCGCATGGGTGTTCACCACCGCGCACCAGGATTTGTCTCAGCTGCTCGCCCTGCGCGATTTCACGCCGGAGAACGCGCTGCCCGAGGGCGCTCCCGTCTCCACGCCGGAGTTCATCGAAGCCCGCAAGGCTGAGATAGCCGCCAAGGTGGCGGAGTTCAACGAGCTTGCCAAGCCCTTCAACCAGGGCCGCGAGGAGGCCGCCCGCCAGATGCTCACCGAGCGCCTGGCCAGGGTGGAGGAGGATGCCCGCCGCAGCCAGGAGCAGGTGGACGCCCAGAAGGTGGAGCAGCAGCAGTGGCAGGAGGTCTGCACCAAGGCCCTCGCTGCAGGCTGCAACTTCGCCGGCGAGTGGACACGCGGCAAGCACTTCGGCGAAATCACCCTCCACATCGAGCAGGCCAAGTCCTTCGACAACTCCATCCAGTTCTTCGGCACCATCTACGACACCAAGCTCCCGGAGGCCAGCCTGGATATCGCCGGGCGCTGCGAGCTCACCCCCGGCGAGAACGGCTCCGAGGTCAACGTGACCATCTACGACGGCCAGTACGACCCCGACCAGCCCACCGCCGAGGTGTACGACGCCAAGGACGGCATGCTGGTGCTCCACCTGGGGCAGGACGGCAAGCTCACGGGCGTGATGACCTGCGAATCCTGGGGCGAGGCCCCGGAGCGCGCGTTCGCCGTGCAGCTCACGCCCAAGACCGCTCCCGCCCAGCAGCCCGCCAAGGCCAACAAACGTTGATACCACCCAAACCCCACCGCTGACATGCCGAAAAACGCTTTGGGAAAGGGACTCGGCGCCCTCATCATCAAGAAGGACGACACCCCCGCCGCCTCCGGCAAGGCGGATGAGGAGCGCGTCATCAAGGCCGCTGTCAGCGACATCACGACCTCCCCGTTCCAGCCCCGTCGCCACTTCAACGAGAAACAGATAGCCGAGCTGGCGGACTCCATCCGCGAGCGCGGGCTGGTGCAGCCGCTGGTGGTGCGCCGCGTGGACGGCAAGTACGAGCTTATCGCCGGCGAGCGCCGCCTGCGCGCGCTCAAGAAGCTGGGCATGCGCACCGCCAAGGTGGTGGTGCACAACGCCACGGACCAGGAGGTGGCGGAACTCACCCTCATCGAGAACCTGCAGCGCGAGGACCTCACCCCGCTGGAGGAGGCGGAGCAGTACCGCCTCCTGCAAACACGCTTCGGCATGAAGCAGGAGGTCATCGCACGCCACGTCGGCAAGTCCAGAACCGTGGTGGCCAACATGGTGCGCCTGCTGGACCTGGTGGCGGAGGTGCGCGGCATGCTGGAGGCCAACTCCATCACCGTGGGCCACGCCAAGGTGCTGCTGCAGCTCAAGGACCAGGACGACCAGTTGCGCGCCGCCCACCGCGTGGAGCGGCAGGGCCTCACCGTCCGCCAGACGGAGCAGCTCGTGCGCGGCATCCTTTACCCGGAGTCCAAGCCGGAGCACACCCCCGCCCCCGCCCAGCCCCTGCCGGCCGCCTACCAGAAGGTTTGCAGGCAGCTCGGCAAGAGCCTCGGCGCAAACGTCAACATCTCCCTCAAGGCCAAGGGCAACGGCGTGATTGAAATCCCCTACACCGGGCAGAAGGACCTGGTGCGCATCTTGGAAATCTTCGGCATCTCCGCCAAGCTGTAAATGAAGGCGCGGGCGTTCATCATCCTTCCGCTGGCGGCCATGCTCTGCTGCTGCGGAGACGGCACCTCCAACCGCCCGCAGCCCGCCGTGCCGCAGATGCCCACGCAGCTGGACAACGCGGACACCCAACACTTCTCCGGCAACAACGCCTACGTGCATTGCGCCGCCCTCTGCGCCCTCGGTCCCCGCCTCAGCGGCACACCCGCCTACCAGAAGCAGCTGGAATACATCGAGCGCCAGCTCTCCGCCGCAGGATGGCGAACCGTGCGTGATTCCTTTGCCGCGCCCAACGGCACTCCCATGGTCAACCTCCGCGCCACCTTCGGCGCCGCGGAGGCCACGCGCGCCATCATGCTCAGCTGCCATATCGACACCAAGAGCGGCATTGAGAACTTTGTGGCGGCGGACGACGGCGCGAGCGGTGCCGCCGTGCTGCTGGAGGTCGCGCGCATCTTGGCCGCGGATGAGAAACTGGCCGCGCGGGTGGAGCTGGTGTTCCTGGACGGAGAGGAGGCTTTCGCCCCGCGCATGAGCGAGCAGGACGGCCTCTACGGCTCCAAGCACGATGTCGCACGCCGCAAGGGCGCGCTGCCGAAATTCCAAATCAACCTCGATATGGTGGGCGGCGGCTCCAACACCATCGCCATCCCCGCGCTGGACACCTCCCAGTTCATGTTCGAGCAGTACACCGCCGCCATCGCCGCGTGCCGCCTCAACCCGGAACGCTGGACCGCCTACCCCGGTTCCTACATGGACGACCACCAGCCCTATCTCCGCGCCGGCGTGGACACCCTCAACCTCATCGCCCTTTTCCGCGAGGGCAACTGGTGGCACACCTCGCGCGACAACATGGACCGCATCTCACCCCGCAAGCTGGAGGAGTCCGGCTCTATCACTCTCCAGCTTCTCCGCCAGCTGGCAGAGAAATGAGCCGGGCGCATAACAATCAACATTCGATACGATGGACGAGCTGGAAGAACTGATGGAAAGGGTGAAAAGGAGGAGAAAACCATCCTCCGCGAGGTGCAGCACGTCAGCCAAGATTTTGAGGGGTTTGCTGAAGGCTCTCCTGCCGACCAGGTTGCGCGACAGCTTGATGAAGCTATACGAGCGGAGAAAGAAGCTCTTGGAGAAACGGGAGTGGATTCGGCGACATACCCGGCACAACGCAACCGCAAGCGGCTGGGGACCAACTCCGCCGCCAACCCATCCCGCCGTTTGACAAGTTGCGTGCGCGCGTGTAGGATAGGGGCATGAAAAGCGCATATGCACTGGCGGCTGTTGTGGCTCTGGCATCGTTCGGCATGGCCGCACCCGCGGATCTGGGGGTGTGGATGGCCATCGGGGATTCCATCTCGCACGGCACCCACAGCCACTCCTACCGCTGGTTCCTGCAGAAGGACTGCATCGACAACGGGGTGTCCTTCGATGCGCAGGGGTATTTGAAGGGCTGCTACAGCGGCGCGTTCTCCCAGGCTTCCTACCGCGGCCGTGAATTCGACAACGAACACTGCGCCCAGTTCAATATCTGGACGGACGAGGTGTCCGGCACGCGCTTCCGCCGCCTCACCAGCGTGAGCGGACTCCAGTCATCCAACATCAAGAACTGGCTCGGCGTGTCCGACAGGCTCACGCCCGACAACAAGGGCAACGTGGGCACCTACACGGGCAACACCTACTCCCCCGATACCTACACCTACATGCTGGGGTCGAACGACCTCAATGGCTTCCGTGAGACCAGCTGGGAGAACATCCGCGCCGCCGTGGCGGAGAACGTGCAGGCCATGGCGCAGAACGCCGCCCACCGTGGCAAGCCCGCCACGCTCTACCTCATGTCCGTGACCGCCACGGACAAATCGGATGCGCTCGCCAAGAACATCGTGGAGTTCAACACGTGGCTTTCAAAGGAATTCGCCCCCACCGCCGGTGATCCCCACCTGCGCGTGGTGTATGCGGATGTGAACCCCGGCCTGCAGGATGTCACCAAGCCTGCCGGGTATGCGGTGGCGCAGATGTTCGCGCCGGACCGCATCCACCCCACGGACCAGGCGGCGCTGCTGGTGGCGGGCAACCTGGCGCGCGCCATGGGCATCCCCGGGCGCACGGCGGGGCTGGAGCGCCGCGCCGCATCGGCGTTCGACACGCCATCCTACAAGGCTCCATCCGTGCGCTGCCAGAACCTGCAACCCGTGGTGGACGGCCTCTCCTTCCGCAATGATGCGGAAACCGCCATGTGGATTCCCTGGAGCACGCCCGTGGACGATGCCGCCGGATATACGGCGGAGTTTGAAATCAGCTTCGGCAACGGTGACAAGGACGGCTGGGACACGGAGCGCAAAGTCACCGTGCTGGTGGGCAACGGCCTCTCCATGGGCTGCCTCGTTGTCAACGAGGCCTACATCACCTGGGGCGATACCATCCTCTGCTCGCGCGACATGTCCGTCCGCTGCACCATCCGCGTGGCGTGCGTTCCCGCCGGGGATGGCATACCCGGCGGCTTCTACGTGTGGCTGGACGGCCACCTCATCGGCGAGGCCCTTCCCGCCGTGCAGGAGTGCAACCTCTGCAACGGCGTGATGCTGGGCCAGCACGCGGACTTCCCAGCCACCCTCCACGCCGCCGCGTCCGACAGCCGCGGTGCATTCGCGCCCATGCCGTAGGAGTTGGCGCTTGCTAAATCCCGCTTTTTCCGCTAAAATACCCGTCGCATGGCAACCGCAAAGACACCTCCGCCGCACTTGGTTTTCCAGAAGCTGCTCAACCTTCTGGACGACATGCGCCGCGAGTGCGTGCACAACGTGAGCGCGGGCCAGCTCAAGAAGATGCTGGGGCTCACCATGCGCCAGGGTTCGGCCATTTCACAGCTCAAGCTCATGCTGGCGGACCAGCCGGCGGGCGTGCCGCTCAAGGCGCTTGCCGCCCGCATGCAGATGTCCGTGCCAGCCACGTCCCTGCTGGTGGAGGGTATGGTTAGAAAAGGCTTTTTCGAGCGCCATCCCAACCCCGCCGACCGCCGCTCCGTGCTTTTGGTCCTCTCGGAGCGCGGCATGTCCATGTTCCATGAGGTGTACGGCTATTTCCGCGATATGCTGGATGCCGCCGCGGCGGATATCACCCCGCAGGAGATGGCCGCCCTGGATTCCGTGGTGCGCAAGCTGGAGCAGCGCCAGGCGGGCAAGTGAACAATCACCGCCGCCCGCGCGGGGATCACATCCCCATGATGGAGTATCCTCCGTCCACGTACAGCACCTGGCCCGTCACCGCCGCCGCGGCGTCGGATGCCAGGTAGGCGGCCATGGCTCCCAGTTCGTCCTGCGTGCAGGAGCGGTGCAGGGGGGCCTTTTCCTGATAGAGCTTGAGCATGGTGGTGAATCCGCTCACGCCGCGCGCGGCGAGCGTTTGCACGGGGCCGGCAGAGATGCAGTTCACGCGGATGGGCGCCTCCCGCTGCGCCAAATCGTAGGCGAGGTAGCGCGTGCAGGATTCCAGCGCGGACTTGGAGACGGCCATGAGGTTGTAGTTGGGCACCACGCAACGGCTGGCGTGGTAGGTGAGCGCGGTGATGCTGCCGCCGTTGGTCATGAGCGGCGCCACCCCGCGCGACAGCGCGATGAGCGAGTACGCCGAGATGTCCAGCGAGCTGCGGAACGCCTCGCGGCCAATCTCGGAGAAATGCCCCTCCAGCGTGCCCGCCTCGCGCGGCGCAAAGGCGATGGCGTGCAGCAGCATGTCCACGCGCGGCGTCTGCTCCGCCACAAAGCGGAAAAAGTTGTCGATGGATGCATCGCTCGCCACGTCCAGCTCGCACAGCGGTGTGTCCTCCCCAAAATGCTCGCGCACCAGCTTGGCCACGCCCTCCTTCAGGCGTTCACCCTGGTAGCTGAATATCAGCCGCGCCCCCGCCGCATGCCACGCCTTGGCTATGCCGAACGCGATGCTCCGGTGGTTCGCAACCCCCGTTACAATTCCAACTTTGCCTTCCAATGGTTTTTCCGCCGTCATGGTGTGCCGATTTTATTCCTTGCAGTTTCCTCAATCAAGCCAAAACGCCTGAGTCCCGCTTCCTTCTAGGCTTTTTCGGCTGCGTGACGGGCGCGGCAATGAGCAAACGTTCCATGTAGTTGCTGAGTTTTCCCCAGTCGACATGGGAGATTTGTTCCGCGATGCCGACAGAGGACGATGCGATTCCCTTTTTGGTGGAGGTGGCGCACACGCATTTCAGGTAATCCTCCATGCTGATTTTATCGTTCTCGCTGCGCTCCAGTTTAGAAATGCGCGATTGCGTGCAGCCGATGCGCCGCGCCAGCTCCGTCTGGGTTAGCCCGGCCACCACGCGCCGCTGCATGATTTCCCTGCTCATGGAGAATTTGCGCCGCAACGCTTCCACTTCTTCCGGAAGCGCAGGGTCGATTCCTCGCATCAATTCATCGAGGGTGCAAGTTTTGGTCTTGTAAACGTTCGTGCTCATGGTCTTTACTTCTTTGACAGGTTTTGGATGAATTCCTTGCAAAATTGGTTATCCTTGTGCTGAGATTGCTTGGTTCCCGCGCATATCAGGTGAACTACTCTATTGACAACGCATGCGTAGAGGTACAGGCGGACGGGGATGGCGTTTCGGGGTAATGGTTGTTGGGTGATGGCGTGGCATCCGCTTTCTTCACGGTGCACGCAGGTCATCAGTTTGACGATTTGCAGAGGGTTGTCGCATTGTCGGAGGGCAGCGAGGTATGTGTCCAGGTTTAGCAGTACCTTGGCCGTTTCAACGGGGCGCGATTTATGCAGCTTTTTCAAGTCGCGTTGAAATTGATCCGTGCGTCTGATCTCCCAGTCACTCACACGCCTTGTATATTCCAAATCGGAATATTTGTCAAGCCTTTTTTATCACGGCAGCCTAATTTCTCCATTGTCAGCACTCCCGCAGGCGGATGACGCCGGACTGGTGGGGGCGGTTCCAGTGGATGGGGATGCCCGTGTGCAGCAGGTGGTCTCCGCCGATGGTTTGGCCGTTGAGCGGGCAGCGGGTGCCGGTGGCATCCGGCATCAGCTCCTCTATGGTATAGCGGGCGGCGGGGTTCAGGCCCGCCAGGGGGATGCGGGTGTGCTGGTCCGTGAAGGCGCGCTCCGTGGTGTAGCAGAGCAGCAGGGCCTCGTTCTTGTGGCGGTAGAGCACGGCGCAGTCGGGACCCTCGTAGGGGGAGACGAGGCGGTACAATTCACCGAGCTGCACGATGGGGCGCAGCTCCTTGGCCAGGGCGATGCGTTCGCGGATTTCCGCGGCATCGTCCTCCGACACGGCGCGGGGGTCCAGCTCCAGGCCGAGGCGTCCCATGAGCGCCACGTCGAAGCGGAATTTGAGCGATGTTTCCCGTCCTGTGTAGAGGTTGGGGCTGGCGGTGACGTGGCAGCCGATGGCGTTGGCGGGCAGGAAGTGGATGGCGCTCCACTGCATGAACAGGCGGTCGTGCGCGTCCGTGTTGTCGGAGAGCCAGAACTCCTCATGGAACGCCGCGGCGCCCAGATCCAGCCTGCCGCCACCCGCGGAGCAGCATTGGAACGTCACGCCCGGATGCCGTTCGCGCAGCCGCCGCATGCCGTCGTAGTAGTTGCGGATGTAGTCGAAGAACAGGTTGCCCTGCATGTCGGCGGACAGGTGGGTGGAGCCGGTGTCGCTCATCTTGCGGTTGCAGTCCCACTTCACGTAGCTGATGCCGGGGGCGGATTGCAGCACGGCGGAAACCATGTCGGCGGGCTGCACGGCGGGGTTGGCGAGGTCCAGCACGAGCTGGTGGCGCTCCTCCCGCGGCTGCACGCCCGGCAGGCGGATGGCCAGCGCGGGGTTTTGCTCATACAGCGAGCTGCGCGGGCTCACCATCTCCGGCTCCATCCAGATGCCGAAGTCGATGCCGCATTGGCGCGCGTGCTCCGCGAGCGCGGGCAGCCCGTGCGGCAGCTTCTCCGCATCCGGCGTCCAGTCGCCCAGCGATGTGGTGTCGTCCTTGCGCTTGCCGAACCATCCGTCGTCCAGCACGAAAAGCTCCACGCCCAGCTGCGCGCTCTTTTGCATCATGGCGTGCAGGGTGGCCTCGTCCACATCGAAATGCACGCCCTCCCAGCTGTTGAGCAGGATGCGGCGCGTCTCGTTGCCGCGCGGGATGACGTGTTTCCGCAGATGCCGGTGCAGGCGGCGTGAGGCATCCCCCTTGCCGTGCGCGCTGAACACCAGCACCGCCGTGGGCAGCGCGATTTCCGCGCCTGCCGCCAGCACGTGCGGCGCGTGGGAGAAATCGTGCCCCAGGCCCAGGTACAGCTGGCCGTAGGTGCTGTGCTTGAAGGTGAGCGTGTAGTTGCCGCTCCACGCGAGCGCGCCCAGGATGCAGCAGCCGCGTTCCTCCTGCGCGGGGGCGCCCAGCGACACGATGAACCCCGGCGTGCCCTCCTGCGCGCACTTGATGCCCGTGGTGCTGCCCACCGACAGCGTGTTGCCGGGCAGCAGCTCCTGCTCGCGGAGGTAGTTCTCGCCCGCCCAGCCGCCGCGGAACGTGGTGATGTGGTAGGCATCGGCTCGCACGGGCAGGGCGGCGGATAGCGCGCGCAGAATCTCCACGCGGCCCTGCGAGCCGTTGTGCAGCGTGGCGTCCTGCGTGAGCGCGCCGTCCTCCCACAGCCGCAGCATCAGCGTCAGCACGATGTCCGGGTGGCGCGGGTCCGCCAGCCTTGCGGTGAGGGTGTTCCCCTCCTGCCGCACGTCCACGGTGCGCAAATCCCAGCCGAGCGTGCCGTCCGGCAGGCGCAGGTGGTACGCGAACTCCCCGCTGTAGTTGCCCCACAGCGCGCGAGAGTCGAAATCCGTGGCGGCCAGCGGCCACTCGCACGCGGGTGCGGCAAAGGCATCGTCCGCCACCGCCAGCGGCGCGCCGAAGTACGAAATCACCAGCTTGCCCGCCTCCGTGCGGCGCAGGGAGACTTGCACGTCAGCCGTTCTCAGGTGGTAGCGGTCCATGGTGGGAGAAAACTATTCTGCCTGACGCGCCTGACGGCGTGCCATGCGCAGGCGTTCGCGCTCCTCGTGCGCTTTGCGGCCGCAGGTGGATTCCGGGTCCAGGTCGCGCACAGCCTCCAGCGCGGCAATGGCCTCCAGCAGCTTGGCCTCCGTCTCCGGCGTGTGCGCGCCGTTGGCGCGGTGGCCCTGCGCGTACTCCAGCATCAGCAGCGGGTAGAGCGCGCGCAGCCCCAGCTCCTGCCACGCCTGCGGGTTGTTCACGGCGCGGTCCATGAGCTTGCGGCAGTCGGCAATGTTGGCTCGCACGCGCTCGGGTGTCTGCTCCAGCAGGGAAAGGCGGGCGTACAGCAGATAGCAGTCGGCGTCGAAGTCGCGCTTCTCCTGCTCCTGCTTGCGGGTGGGGGATTGCGCGGCCTCCCTGGCTTTCCCAATGGCGGCCTCGTCCAGTTTGTCGAGGGGCAGGGCGGCGTACGCCCCCTGCGCGTCCGCCACCACCACGCAGGGCAGCTGCACGGCACCGTTGCGGATGGCCTCGGCGGCGCTCTCCGCGTCCTCCAGGGTGGCGCTCTTGTCCTTCAGCCGGCGCTGCACGCAGGCTGCGGCGGGATCCGCCTTATGCACCAGCTCCATTTGCTTTTCGTAGCGCGGGGCTGGCGTGCCCTGCTGCACGTAGAACGTGTAGGTCTCGGCCGACAGCGGGAGAACTGCCGACAACCACAGGACTGCCGGCCGCAGGAGCATCAGTCTGCGCGGGAGATGGTGATGCGCTTGAAGCGGGAGTCCGTTTCCTCCGAGCAGGTGCGGATGCCGGGGATTTCCGCCAGCGCGTTGTGCACCAGGCGGCGCTGGTAGGCGTTCAGCTTCTCCATCTGCAGCGGCTTGCCCGTCTCCAGCACGCGCTCCGCGCGGGAACGCGCACGGCGCAGCAGCTTCTCCTCCGCGCGCTCGCGGTAGTGGTCGCAATCCAGCCGCACGCGCGGCGCATCCTCCCACTTGGCCTGCACCAGGCGGTTCACCAGGTACTGCAGGTCGTCCAGGCGGTCGCCTTCCTCGCCGATGAGGAAGCGGGCGTCCGGGCTCTCGATCATGATTTGCACGCTGTCCTCGTAGGGTTGGGCCTCGAGCTTGAATTCAAAGCCCAGCGGGGTGAGGATGCTGGTTGCTGCTTCTGTGGCCAGGGTGGCGAGTTTGTCGTTCATGGCTGGATTGGTCTAGGTTGATGAAAGGGAATCAGTCCCGGCTGCCCAGGATGCGCAGCAGGTACAGGAACAGGTTCAGGAAGTCCAGGTACAGCGCCAGCGCGCCCATGACGGCGCCCTTGCGGCGGATTTCCTCATCCTCGCAGTACAGGCCCTCCCGAAGGATTTTCTGCGTGTCGTACGCGGTGAAGAGGCAGAACACGATGACGCCGATGACGGACACCGCGAGGTCGAACGTGCCGTTGCCCCAGAAGATGTTGATGACACCCGCCACGATGAGGCCGATGAGCGCCATGATGAGCATGCGCCCCATGCCCTGCAGGTTGCGCTTGGTGAAGTAGCCGTAGATGGACATGGCACCGAACATGCCGGCCGTGCAGCCGAACGCCAGCCCCACGGAGTGCTGTGTGTACGCCTGCAGCACCGGGCCCAGGAACAGCCCCTCCACCGCGGAGAACAGAATCAGCAGCAGCCCCAGCATGGCCGACGGAAGCGCGCGCGCGCCGAAGCTCATCACCAGCACAATGCCCAGCCCGCCCAGCAGCAGCATCCACGGGTGCTCCGCCGCAAACATCATGGCGTCCAGGTTGTGCGTGGTCCACGAGGCCACCCCGGCCGTCACCAGCATGGTGACAGACATCCAGAGGTAGACCTTGTTCAGATATGCCTTTGCCAGGGAGGCGTCCTGCTCCCCGTAAACTTCTCCTTGGGTGTAGATGGGATTTTCCATGCCCGCCATTTTACCAGCGCAACCCCCAAAGTCAACAACGCGGTGTGTCAATTTCGGGTATTGCTTATTGCCAGCCCTGACCGGGGACCCAGGAAAGTTTGAAATCGCCATCCATGACAATCGTTTCCACCACAGGTTTGAGGAAAAGGATTATTAGTTGCATCGCCTCATCAAACGGCATGGACGCGCTGCCCAAGCTGCGGTTGAAGAACAGCCACTTCCTGTGCATTTCGGGCATGCTAGCCAGCTTTTCCACATAGCTGAATGTCTTTGCATCGTGATGCGTGCCGCGGTGTGCCAAGGTTTCCCTCATGGCGCGTTGCAGCGTGGCTCCATGGAACGGGAAGGTCCTGCTCAGGTTGCAGATGTCGAAAAAATCTTTCATGCGGCTGGTTTGTTCCATGCGCTGGACGATGGCATCATACTTTTCCGCAATGGTGCTTTCCATGGAGTAGGTGAGGATCTGTGGTGCGGTGTTGTCCGGCAGGAGCGGGCTGAGCGTCCTTATCTCAGGTGACGGAACGATGACGTCCCCTATCCCGAAATCAACGAACAGTGGCACCCTCACACGCTTGATACGGGCTACGATGGATGCCTGCATGCCGTGGTACTGCTGCTGTAGGGCGATGGGTTTCAAACCCAGCACGTCAAAGGTGACGTAGTCGTTTTCCGTAGGCGCGGCAATGATGCGGTCCAGCATGGTGCGGATGGAGGTTTCATCGTTGCCCAGATTCCGCAGGAGGAAATCTGCGTCCATGGTGGTGCGGCCGCTGTGATTCATGGCCATGTACAGGAACAGTCCTCCTTTCAAAATCAATTTGTCCGCATAAGGGCTGAGCGCAATGCGGCGCATGAACTCCTCCTGGCAGAACAGGAGCAGGGTTTGCTGGTAGCTTTCCCCGATGGCCTCTGCTTTGGTGTGGAGTCGCGCCAGCGCGGATGCCGCTTTGTCTTTTATTGCCATAGTCCCACAATATCCATGGTTGGTTGGCGTATGCCGAGCTTGTTTGCGTAGTCCGAGAGTTTGGCGATATTCCGCTTGGGATCCTCGCAGTACGCACGCACGGCTTTCACGAAAACTTCCCGGTCCATCCGGTTGCGGCGGGTGATGCAGTCGCATATCGTGCGTTCTCGGTCGTACACGGGAATGCGGTGGCCTTGGTAGCGGACGCGGGTGGCACCCAGCTTCAGGGATTCCGGGGTGAGGAAATACGGCTGGATGGGTGGATACCCGCGGCGGTATTTGCTCCTGTTGGTGTTTTGCGGTAGAGCCAGATGCCAGCGGTTGGGGACGCGGTCCGTGTAGCCGTACACGCTCAGCGCGCTGTCCATGGCGACTATGCCCTCAGGAGCAATCTTCAGAAGCAGCGCCAGCTCGTCCGGTCCGTCCTCCGCCACCCACAGGTAATACCCTGTGCGCGGCTTGAGTATCAGCCCCTCGCTCATCAGGCGGCCAAGGGTGCAGGCATGCACGCCCGCCTGCGCCAGTTCGCCCCGGCGCATCACCCAGCCGTGCCGGCGGAACAGGGATTCTATCTCTTCTACGCTATGCATGCCGATATGATCTGTCAATACCCCATTCCGCTGGAGATGTCAAGTCAAAACATTCAAAAACAGACAAATTTATTGACTTATTTGGCTTATTTTGTACATTTTGCATTTTCCAGTTGTGTGCTTGGACCAGTTGGCGGGGAGGCACGTTTCCCCATCGCATAGCCGCAGGCTGCGTCACTCCACAATCCCCAGGGGAGGGGTGGATTGCCAGTCGCCGCGGGTGAAATCCGGGAAGCCCTGGGGCAGGCCGCCCTCGCGTACGGATTTCTCGGAGAGCGGGGCCACGGCGCTCCACAGCGCGCCCTCGTACACGTTCTGGTCCAGCGGCTCGCCGCGGTGCAGGCATTCCACAATGCGGGCCAGCAGGATGTAGTTCATGCCGCCGCGGCTGTCGGCCTCCGCTGCGGCCTCGCCGAGCCGCCGCCACAGGGGGTGCTCGAAACGCTCGCGCAGCGGCTCCAGGGCATCGTCGCCCACCACCCATTCGCTGCCGTCGTTCAACCCGGCACCGGCGATGCGGGTGGGGAATCCCGCCAGCGTGCCCTCCGTGCCCTGGATGAGGTTGCGGCGGTTGTACGGGCGCGGGCTGGTCTCGTCCCACTGCACCAGGATGGTGCGTCCCAAACGTGTTTTGATGATGGAGGTGTTGATGTCGCCGCACTTGAACTCCACCTGGTTCCACGGGTGGTCGGGCGGCAGGTTTTTCTCCGCGTAGGCGGCGCGCCCCAGGGCGGGGCTGCTCAGGGAGACGATGCGGTCGAAGGTGTCGTCCGTGCGCGCGAGGTTCATGTACTGCGCGAGCGGGCCGAGCCCGTGGGTGGGGTAGAGGTTGCCGTTGCGGGTGGCGAGGTGGGCGAGGTGCCAGTCCGTCTCCGCGTTGAGCTGGCGCTCCCGCAGGTCGTGGATGTAGGCGGCCTCCCCGTGCAGCAAGTCCCCGATGAACCCCTGCCGCACCATGTTGAGGAACATCAGCTCGTCTCGCCCGTAGCAGCAGTTCTCCATCATCATGCAGTGCCTCTGCGTGCGCTCGGCGGTGTCCACCACCTGCCAAAGCTCCTGCAGGGTGAGCCCCAGGGGCACCTCCACCAGCGCGTGCGCCCCGTGCTCCATGGCCGCCACGGCCATGGACGCGTGCGTGGCCCACGTGGTGCAGATGAGCACCGCGTCCGGGTGCGCCTCCTCCAGCATGCGCTCGTATCCCTGCGGTCCGCTGAACAGGTGCAGCGCCCCGGAAAGCTCCGGCGGGCACTCCTGCGCCGCCGCCTGCAGCGCAGGCAGCGACAGGTCGCACAGCCCCACCACCTCCGCGTGAGGGATGGTTTTCAGCTGCTCCAGCAGCACCCCGCAGCGCTCTCCAAGCCCCACAATGCCAAGGCGGACCGTCTCCAGGGCGGGGGCGCGGAAGTTGCCGAGGTACACCGCCCCCGCCGGGCGCAGCGGAACGAAATCCGTTCTTCCCGGTGCGGTGTTCTGCACGTGGATGCGCGCAGCGGTGGCCAGTCTGCTCCTTCCCATGGGAGTGCGTTGAACTTCCTTGAATTCTAGCCGATTCCCGCGGCAAGTCAAGCGGATATGGTTGCATCCGCGGCGCGTTTGCGGTAGCATGGCGGCAGTATGAGCGACTCCGACACGAATTTGACCGCCTGGGAAAAGATGCAGAGGGACATGGTGTACGACGACTTCGACGCGGACCTCTTCAACCGCCGCGTGGCCGCCAAGACCATCTTCAAGCAGTACAACAAGACCACCGACGAGCAGCCGGAGCTGCGCCGAAGCCTCATGGAGCAGCTTTTCGGCAGCGTGGGGGAGAATGTGTACGTGGAACCGGACTTCACCTGCGAGTTCGGCAAGAACATCTTCATCGGCCACGACGTCTATATCAACTTCGGGGCCGTTTTGCTCGACTGTTCGCGCATATCCATCGGCAACCACGTCCTCATCGGCCCCAATGTGGGCATGTACAGCGCCAACCACAGCCTGGACCCCGACGAGCGCGCACAGGGCGCCCTCATCGGCGGCCGCATCACCATCGGCGACAAGGCCTGGATTGCAGGCGACGTCAAAATCATGGCCGGCGTCACCATCGGGGAGGGGGCCGTCATCGGCTGCGGCAGCGTGGTCACCCATGATATCCCGCCCCGCACCCTTGCCGCCGGAAACCCCTGCCGCGTTATCCGCCCCATCACCGAAGCCGACAAGGTGGGCTTTGTCAAATGAATCTGTTACACCCGCGGCGGCGGGCAATGACACCTTTCAAACTTGGCAAACAGGCGCGAATTTGGTATAAGGATTGGATATGACCAAGCTGACAACGCTCGCCCTCCTGTTGGGGGCGATTTTGCCGGTGGCGGCACAGGATGCCGCCAGGACGTCCTCGTATGCGAAGGAAATTCATGAGAAAAACGTGGCCGCCATCCAGACGGATGCCGTGAAGCCCCGCCCGGAAGGCTCCATCTATATGGGCGATTTCCGTGCGCCGAAGATTGAAAATGTGCGTGTTGCGGTTATCGGCCTCGGCGAGCGCGGCACCCCCCAGACCCTCCAGCTTGCCGCCGTCCCCAATTGCACCGTCGTGGGCGTGTGCGACCTCTATGACGACTACGCCCAGGAGGCGGCCGACGGGATTCAGAAGCGCACCGGGAAGCGCCCCGCCATCTACAGCGGCGACAAGAATGCCTACAAGAAGATGCTCCAAGAGCTTAAGCCCGATGCAGTTATCATCAACACCAACTGGGACACCCACGCCCAGTTCGCCATCGATGTCATGGAGTCCGGCGCCCACGCCTTTGTGGAGGTGCCCCTGGCCACCACCATCGAGGACCTGTGGCGCGTGGTGGACACCGCGGAACGCACGCAGAAGCACTGCATGATGATGGAGAACTGCAACTACGGGCGCGAGGAGCTCATGTTCCTCAACATGGTCCGCCAGGGTCTCATCGGCGAGCTGCTGCACGGCGAGGCCTCCTACATCCACGAGCTGCGCAGCCAGATGTTCGACGTGGACCGCGGCTGCGGCTCCTGGCGCACCTACCACTACGCCGAGCGCAACGGCAACCTTTACCCCACGCACGGCCTCGGCCCCGTGGCGCAATACATGAACATCGCCCGCACGGACGACACCTTCGACCGCATCGTCTCCTTCGGCAGCCCCGCCATCGGCCGCGCCAAGTTCGCCAAGGAGAACTTCCCCGCCGACCACAAGTGGAACCAGACCGAATTCAAGTGCGCGGACATGAGCAACTCCCTCATCAAAACCAAGGCCGGCCGCACCATCCTGGTGCAGTGGGACGAGACCAGCCCGCGCCCCTACGACCGCAAGAACCTCATCCAGGGCACGGAGGGCACGCTGGCCGGCTACCCCACCCGCATCGCCGGTGAGAAGATCAGCCCCAAGCCCGAGGAGGATCTGACGCACGCCCACGCCGGCGGCGCCGAGATTGACGACATGGGCGGCTACCACCGCTGGTTCCAGGGCAGGCAGGCGGTGAAGGTGATGCACGACAAGTGGGACCACCCGCTCTACAAGAGACTCGGTGAGGACGCCACTCGCCAGGGCGGCCACGGCGGCATGGACTACATCATGCTCTGCCGCATCATCGAGTGCCTGCACAACGGCGAGCCCATGGACCAGAACGTCTATGAGGGCGCCCTCTGGAGCGCCGTCGGCCCCCTCTCCGAGAAATCCGTCAACGAGGGCGGCGCCCCTCAGGTGTTCCCGGATTTCACCCGCGGCGGCTGGAAGACCACCCCCCCGCTGCCCGTGGTGGAGTAACCCTCCCGTCCAAAAAACATGCAGTCAGCCGCACCCGCCACCAAGCGGGGGCGGCTGTTTGGCATTTGGCTGGACAATCCGCTGTTGTGCGGATATGATACGGGGCGTACATTCCATGCTGACGCGGAGCTACAGGGTGCAGGAGAGCCTGGTGCGCTATTGGGCGCAGCAGGCGCAGGAGATGTACGGCATCATCGGCGACGACGAGATGCAGCCCCTGCTGGAGGCCGTGGAGCAGTCCCTGGCCGCCATGGAGGGCGACCGCCGCGTTATCGTGATGGGCGGTGCCGGGTGCGGCAAGACCGCGCTGCTCTCCCAGGTTTCCGGGCTCCCCGTCATCCGCAGCGGCAAGCGCTCGGAATCCCCGTACCTCCGCTGGCGCTACGGCAACGACGACGGCGACGCGGCGCACAGCTGCTTCCTGCCGCTGCCGGAGCTGCAGGGCATCGAGTTCGTGGACACGGGCAACTGCGCGGAGGAAGAGGTGCAGGAGGAGCTGCTGCACCTGCTGCCCGGCAGCGATGCCGCCATTGTGGTGGTGGACGCCCGCGACGGCGGCGAATCCCCCGCATGGGACGTGCTGGCGCAGCTGCCCATCAACGCCGTGGCAAACGTGCTGGTGGCGCTCACCTTCACCGATCAGGTGGGCGCGGAGGCCACGTTGGAGCTCTCCGCGCGCATCCGCGAGATGTGCCGCCAGCGCCTGCGCCTGGTGGTGCTGGTCTGCAGCGTGAATCCCACCTCCGAGCAGGGCGTGGAAACCTTCGTCACACGCGTGCAGGAAACCCTGGATTCCCCGGAGGGCGCACGCCGCGCCATCCGCAACACCCTGGAGGCCACCGGCCGCCTCATGACCCGCCAGTCCGGCATCATCAACGCACGCACCGCCGCCATGCGCGACGAAACGGGCTTCCTCTCCGGTATCGAGAGTGAAATCGACACCTTCCTTTCCCACCAGCTGGACGGCGTGGAGGATTGCGCGCAAGACTACGCCTCTGTTCCGCTGGGCGTGCTGCCGCAGCTGCTGCGCAAGCTGCGCCGCAGTTTCGGGCGCTTTCTTTCCCCGCTGTGCCTGATGCAGCTGGAGGACATGGGCGCGGGCGCCGAATCCTCCTACTACCGCCTGGTCTGCAAGGCCGTCATGGAGCGCCAGCGCGAATCCGACAACCGCTTCGTGGCCTCCTGCCAGGCCCATTGGCGCAGCGTGCGCCCACGCATGAAGGAAGCCATCGAGTGCGAAATCAACGATTTTCCCCAAGATGTCCTGGAGGCCGAGCTCAACCGCCTGCGCCGCCAGCTGGAGCATGAGCTCTACCAGCCCTTCACCCGCCTCCGTATCCGCAGCGCGCTGGACAACGCCTTCTCCGACCAGGTGGGCTGGATGCACACCGCGCACGTGCTGCTCTGCATCTTCCTGATCCTGGCGGGCCTGCTCGGCTTCCTGGGGCTGGACACGCTGGCGTACTGCGCCATGGGCGGCGTGCTGGTGGTGTGGATTCTCGGCGCCGTGCAGCACGGCGCGGTGCTGCGCCGTTTGACCGCGGATTTGGAGCGCGAGGCCCGCACGCTGGATTCCGTGGTGCGCGACGAGATGCCCAAGCTGGTGCGCGAGCTGGTGGTGTCGCGCGTGGGCGCGTACCGCAGCCTGTACGCCGTGGCCAGCCAGCGCGTCAGCGAGTACGTGGAGCGCCTCCAGCCCCTGCAGGAGCGCCACAACGCCATCCTCCGCGAGCTCCGCACCACCGCGCCCCGCATCTGATTTCCCCAACCCGACTCACCCCCATGGCCGACCTCTTCACACCCCACGGCTCCAGCAGCACGCAGAAGGAGACCCCCACGCAGGACATGCCGCTGGCCGCGCGCATGCGCCCGGAAACGCTGGAGGAGGTGGCCGGGCAGCAACACCTGCTGGCACCCGGCAAGCTGCTGCGCCGCGCCATCGAGACGGACCGCTTCTCCTCGCTCATCTTCTACGGCCCTCCCGGCGTGGGCAAGACCACGCTCGCCTACGTCATCGCCCGCTGCACCAGCGCGTATTTCGAGATGCTCAACGGCGTGGAGTCCGGCAAGGGCGACATCCTGCAGAAGATTGCGGAGGCGCGCACACGCCAGGCCATCCACGGCCAGCGCACCATCCTCTTCGTGGATGAGCTGCACCGCTTCAACAAGGCCCAGCAGGACGTGCTGCTGCCCCACCTGGAGCGCGGAACCGTCCGCTTCATCGGCGCCACCACGGAAAACCCCTTCTTCGCCATCAACTCCGCCATGCTCTCCCGCTCCCAGATCTTCCCGCTGGAGCCCGTGCCGGACGACGAAATCATCGCCCTCATGCGCCGCGCCGCGGGCGATGCGGAGCGCGGGCTGGGCAACATGCCGCTGGATGTCACGGACGAGGCCTACGCGCACATGGCGCTCAAGGCGGACGGCGACGCCCGCAAGGCGCTCACCGCGCTGGAGGTGGCCGCCCTCTCAACCCCGCCCGCGGAAAACGGCCGCATCCTCGTGGACCTCGCCGTGGCGGAGGAGTCCATCCAGAAAAAGGCCGTGAAGTACGACCGCGTGGGCGACGGCCACTACGACACCATCTCCGCCTTCATCAAATCCATGCGCGGGAGCGACCCCGACGCAGCGCTCTATTGGCTGGCCACTATGCTGAACGCCGGGGAGGACCCGCGGTTCATCGCGCGCCGCATCGTGATATGCGCCAGCGAGGACATCGGCCTTGCGGACTCCAACGCGCTGCGCGTGGCGCTGGATGCCGCGCGCGCGGTGGAGATGGTGGGCATGCCGGAGGGGCGCATCCCGCTGGCGCACGCCACCGCCTACCTGGCCACCGCGCCCAAGAGCAACTCCGCCTACGCCGCCCTCGGCGCCGCCATGAAGGATGTGCAGGAGGGCAAGACGCTCGCCGTGCCGCCGCACCTCTCCACCCCCACCCGCAAGAAGCTCGCCAAGCTCCGCGGCGTGGCGGAGGAGGACACCGAATACAAGTACGCCCATGATTTCGGGGAGGACCACTTTGTTCCCCAGGCCTACCTCCCGGAGGGGCGCGTGTACTACCACCCCACCAAAAACGGCATGGAGCTGCGCATCTCCGAGCGCATGGAGTACCTCCGCAAGCTCCGCGAGCAGGCCGAGAACGGCAACAACGGCCAATAGCCGCGCGCTATTCCCAACCGTGGATGGTGTCCGGCACGTCCTGGATGAGCTTGATGTCCGGCGTGTTCGCGCTGTCCTGCTCCGGCAGCACGGTGGTTTCCACGCTCTTGGACTCCGGTTCCTCCGCAGCCGGTTCGGGGATGTCGGGGCGCGGCAGCGCCGCAGGCTCGGGCAGCTCCGGCTTGGGTGCCTCCGGCAGGGTTTCGTCCGTAGACGGGGCGGGGGTGCCCTCCTCCTCGGCGGGCGTTTGCTCCTCCTCGTCCTCCACGGGGGCGATGGTGCGGTACATGAACACGCGGTCGCCCTTGATGACGGTGCCGGAGCGGATATCAGCCGCAATGATGTTGCTGCGGGAATTCTGCGCGGAGGACACGCGGAGGTTGCCCATGCGGTCCGTGGCGCCGTCCGGCGGGTGGGTGATGAGCACCGCCCCCTCCTGCGGCAGCGGGCCGATGATGCGCAGCAGCGCAAAATGCTTCTCCGGGAACACCTGGTGCACGGCGCCGAGATGCAGCGGCGGCGGCGTCTTGCGCATGGCCGCCTCCCGCTCCGCCTCGGTTATGTGGCGCTTCTCCTGCACGTTCTGGCACGCTGCCGCCGCCAGAGCCGCCAGCATGAGCACCGCCCACGTGTGGATTCCCTTCATGCCTGTTAGGGTAGCACATCCGCCGCCCGCGTCAAGCCGCACCCCGCGTCATGGCAAGGCTGTTTCCCCAACCTGTCCTTCTCGGCAAAAAAATCCCCGCACCGTGAAGCGCGGGGATTTTCCTAGCGGACAGGGAGGGATTCGAACCCTCGGTACGCTTTTGGCGCACACACGATTTCCAATCGTGCTCATTCGACCTCTCTGACACCTGTCCAATGAAGTCGGGCGGGAGTATAAGCGAGAAGCGGGCGAATGGCAAGCACAATTTTTGGGGCTGGCGAAATTCGGCGCGAAATCCGCTCACATGCGGGCGCGGCGGGGCGGGAGGTGCAGGTTCACCGGGGTCGCCAGGCCGTGGGTGAGGGCTTCCGCGAACATGCGGGCGGCATCCGCGCTGTGGGAGGCCGCATCGTGCAGCGGGGCTTCTCGGCAGGTGCCGCCGGCCCCGGGTGGGGCGGTGCGGTACATCTCCAGGCAGGACAGGCCGGAGGGTTCCAGCTCGCCGCGCATGTTGGTGCGGCGCTGCAGGGTGTCCTTGTGGAACCAGCTGCGGGAGAGGATGCCGCGCAGGGCGTTGATGCCGCGCCACACGTCCGGCGTGCGCGGCACCACGCGCACGGCGGTGATGCCGCAATGCGCCAGGCTTTCCACGTAGGATTGCCCGTGCGGGTCGCGGTGCGCGGCGTCGTGCGGCAGGAAATGCGCGGCGATGGGTCCGTATTGCCGCTCCCACTCGTGCATTTTGTCCGCGTAGTGCTCCAGCGGGAGCTGGTTGGCGGCGTAGTGGTTGAGCCAGTAGACGCTGCCGCCCCAGTTCTGGACGAGCCAGATGGCGGTGTGGTCGCTGAGGCCGAGGTCCCAGGCTGTGTACAGGGGTTCCGCGGGGTTGTAGGCGAAGTCCGCGCCGATTCTGCCCTGCTCGCGCAGGATGGCGATTCTGGAGCCGTAGATGGCGCCGTCGTTGCCGGTGGCGAATGCCTCGTCGGGTGTGGAGGGGTATTCCTGTCGCATGGCGGCGCCCATGGTGCGTGCCATGCGGGCGTACCACAGCTTCTGCCCGCGCGTGAGGTCCACACCCGCCTCCGCCAGCTTCTCGAAGTACGCGGCGGTCTCGTCGCTCCAGCCGCCGCGCCCGCCCAGCGTGTACTCCGGGTTGTCGAACCAGCTGAAGAAGAAGAAGCGGAAGTCCAGCGGCGAGAGGTCGTCCTTCGCCGCGTTCTCCATGGCCTGCAGCATCATCTCGTAGTTCACGCCGTAGCGGCCGCCCTCGTGCGTGCTCTCCAGGATGATACGTCCGTCCGCCGGCACGGTGTTGATGGCGCCGGTGCGGATTTCGCGCGCGCGCCACGGGGCGTGCACGGAGACGTGCGCCAGTTCCGACACGTGCAGGAGCTGGAGCGTGCCGCCGCGCAGGGTGGTGCCCAGGCGGATGTCGCTTCCGTTGGCGAAGGCCATGCGGGTGCGTGCGTCGCCCACGGGGTGCCACTCGCTGCGCTTCATGACGCCGCTCTGCTGCTTGATGATGCCTCCGAGGTACGCGAGCGCGCGTTCCGCATCGTCGGCATCGGGCGGCGTGTAGTCCAGGTTTTCCCAGGCGAAGCGCAGCTTGGCGAGCTTCTGCTCGGCGTCCGGCAGGCTCTTGTCGATGATGCCCGCGTGGAAGTTCGGCGTGAACAGGCAGCGGTCCAGCATCAGCATGGCCACATAGGTGGAGATGCCCAGCTGCCGCGCCTTGAGCACGGCGTTGCGGTGCCACAGCCCGCGGTGCAGCCGCAGCTGCGCCGCGTTCATCGTGAACCGCTGCATGCGCCCCGCCTTGTTCTCTATCCAGTACAGGTGCTGGAGCCGCCACAGCGGGTCGTCCAGCCGCCCGCGCAGTAGTTCTCCATCCATCACTTCTTGTCACCGTTGTCCTGTTTCCTGTGCTTCCGCTCCCATTGCCTGGCGCGGCGCTGCAGCTCCTCCTCCCGGGATTCGGGGCGCGTGAGCTCCGGGCTGCGGAACGGTATGTCGCGCGGCAGCATCTCGTCGTGGATGCGCTCCACAAAGTCCAGGTGCTCCATGAGCGTGGGCAGCTCTTCCTTCGGCACGGGCTTCCTCTTGTAACGGGGTCTTCTATTGTGCCGCACGGGACGGTGCACCACGCGGTTCGGCTCCTTGCGCCCGCTGGTGGTCTGCAGGGCGTCGATGAGGTCGTGGCGCAGCGTCACGTCTTCGTCGATGGCCTTGGCAAGCTCAACCAGGTCGGCGGCGTAGGCTTGCGGGGCGTTGGAGAATTCCATGCCCATGAGCCCGCGCACCAGCGCAGCGGCGCATCCCTGCCCGCGCGTGAGCCCGCCCGGCTCCAGCTCCGCCAGCGATTCGCAGAAGCGCGTGTCCACCCCGAGCCGCATCAGCAGCTCGCGGTTGGTCAGCTCGTGCATGCGCCCAGCCATCAGCGATTCCACGCTGCTAGCGCGGTCCATGAAGCCCAGCACCAGCCCCAGCAGCAGCTTGTCATGGTGGATGTCCTGGTGCGCGCTGCCGAATCCCCTGCGCCGCACCATGGCGAAGGTGCGCAGCGGCTGGTACACGTCGTCCGCGTGCGCGGGGTCGTAGTCCACGTAACCCTTGACCACGGGCGCGCCCTGGTAGGTCTGCACGATGTACGGCGTGCGGGCGCGCGGGTTGCCGGCCTCCGTCTCGCCGGGCATCAGGCGCACGATGTTGTCCGCCTGGTACGGGTGGCGGTAGATGGTGATGGGCAGCATGAGCTCCGGCACCAGCGGCGCGTGCAGCGGCTTGAGAAGGTGCGAGCACAGGGGCGACACCCCGCCGTCTTCGCACGCTTCCAGAAAACTGACGGCATCCTCGAACGGCAGCTCCGCGCGCCAGCGGTGCGACATGTCGCCGGGCTTGTTGCCCGCCAGCCCGCCGTACAGGCGGTGTTGCCACCAGATGCCGTTCTGGTCCACGTACGGGCGGTTGGCGGCGGCGCATCGCAGGTCGGTGAGCAGCTTGAGCGCGGGCATCACGCGCGGGTCGGCGGCGCAGTCCTCCGGCAGCCCCGCGTTGCGCTCCACGGTGTAGTCCGCCTTGGGCGGTCCCGCGTGGTAGAGCTTGTTGCGGTGGAGCACGGGCTCCTGGACATCCTCCAGCACGGGGTGCAGCTCCAGGCGGTCCACCTGGCCGGGGTGCTCGGGGTTGAGCGCGTACTCGCGCAGCTCGGGATGGTCTTTCAGCACGGCGTCCAGCTGCAGCACGCCCTCGCGCAGCTGCACGATGTCGGGCCGCGCCAGCAGCTTGTCGGGGATGGTTTCCCGCGTGCCCTTGGCGGGGCCGCTGCGCGCGAGTGTGCGGGCCAGCTCCTCGCGGATTTCCGGCAGGATGGTGTCCCATGCCTCCGCGGGGCGCTCCAGCAGGTTGCGTAATTCCTGCCCGGCGGCGGCGAAGGACGCCTGCCCGCCGAGGCGGTGGCACCAAGCCTGCTCCAAGCGCTGCACGGGTGAGGGGTGGATGGAATCCTGCACGAACCCGAGCATGCGGGTTGTTTGCGGGGAATCGGATGTTTCCGGCGCGGCGTTTTCCACCAGCTGTGCGGAGTCCACCATCTTTTTCACCTTGTCTGCGGTCTTGCGGTTGGCCCAGCGGATGAGCCCCACTCCATTGTAGCCGATGGCGGTGTGGGTGGGTTTGCCCGGCGCGGACGCGGAGTTCGTGTTGAAGTCTTCCGTCTCGCAGAACGGGATGAGCCCCACCCAGGTGCGCACGCTCTGCGGCAGCGGCAGCCGGTTCAGGTGCCCCAGCATGTAGGCCCGCGAGTAGCGCGTGAGCGCGTCCGCCATGGCATCGTAGATGCGCGAGTAGTCCCTGCGGCGCTTCGGCACGTAGGCGTGCTCGAACGGGTCCTCCTTCACGAGCTTCAGGATGGCGTCGCGCTCGTGCGGCTGCATGAAGCGCTGCTCCACCAGGAAGTCGCCCGCCTCCTGCGGCGTGATGAGGCGCGAGTTGAACATGCGGCGCCAGTAGTTGCCCATGCGCGCCTCCAGCAGCGCGAGCGGAGTGGCCATGGACCAGCGGTCGATGGTGGTGTTCTCCGCCTCGTTCTTGCCGCGCTGCACGGGGGTGGTGCCGTCCTCGTAGGCGTTCCCGCGCAGGCGGAAGCGCACGCGCTCCACGTCCATCCCCACGGGGTAGAGGGAGGCGGATTCCAGCCAGCGGCGGCTGAGCTGCTCCAGCGCCACGCTGCACGCCTGGTCGAAACCGGTGAAGCTCTTGCGGTCGTTCTTAACCATGGCGTGAAGGTTCGCCAGCGTGTCCGGCACGCCGTGTTCCAGCACGTGCAGCGTGTCCTCTCCCGTGGGCAGGAAGTTGAGCAGGGAGTTGGACACCAGGTCGTTCACGGCCATGAACTCCTCCTGATGCCAGCGGGTGAAGCGCCCGTCCGGGCGGCGGATGCGCCAGTAGGTGTGGCCGTCCTCCCCCGTGGCGCAGTCGGCTCCGCACCCGGTGAGCCGCCGGTAGAGGTCGAACATCTGCGCGTATTGCGGGTTGGGCTTGGCCGACTCTCCCGCGCCCGCCAGCAGGTCCGCCCGCCAGTCGTCGGGCAGGTTGTCGTCCAATTCTCGGCGCAGCAGCAGGGCGTATGCCTGCGGAACCGTGCAGCCGCGGGACAGCGCGGTTTGGAAGTCGTCCGTGTGCGGCAGCAGCTGGTAGAGCGTCTTGGCGCAGGAGCGCAGGCCCACGTTGATGGCGAACATCTGGCGTTGCGGCTCGGCCTGCATGTAGCCCATGGTGCCGATGCGCACGGCATCCTTGCGGGTCCACGGGTAGAAGTCCATCAGTTCCATGCCCTTCATCCAGTCCGGCGCTTTCATCTTCTTCCCGCGCTCCAGGTAGCGCATGAAGATGTCGTCCGACAGGTTGTTGAAGGTGAGCCTCTGGGTGTGGCCCTCGGCGCAGTCCATGATGGCATCGCAGACCTGTGCCAAGAGCTCGCGGCGCTCCTGCTCGGTCCTGCGCTCCACGGTCTTGATGCTGGGAAAGGATGAGGTGAGTTTGTCCATGGCGTAGCTGTTGAGCAGGTAGCGGTAGGAAAGGTCCTGCATCTCCGCCACGCGGTCGCGCATGAGCGCGGCGGACTCCTCTGGCGCGGCGGGCGCGTAGAACCCGCTGCGGCGCATGCGCTGCGGCACGGGGTCGGCATCGTCCCGCAGCTCGCGGTAGTGGAACAGGCTGCGCAGATAGTCCGCCTCCTTGCGGTCGGAGGGCAGGGGTTCGCCCTCCTGCGGCACCACGGCCTCCGCATCGAAATGCGCGTTCTTCCACCAGCGGTCCATGAGCCGCAACACATCCATGCGGCCGTGGAGCCTCTGCATGGGCAGATCCGTTCCCATGCGCTCCATGGCCTCCGTCACCTGGGCGGGGGCGGTGGTGTCGAGCTCCGCCGCGGGCTTGCGCGCCATGGCGGTTTCCGATGGCAGGTTGAGGAAGTCGCGCACCACGTCCTCGCGGTTGAATCCCTGGTAGTAGTCGGTGTTGAGCAGGCGCATGGCGCGCATGATTTCCGGGAAGAACCCCGGCGCGCTCCAGCGCGTGGAGGTGGAGAGGTACGTGTGCAGCAGCTCGTCCCGCACGCGGACACTCGGCGCGCCCGCCAGGTTGGCCATCTGCTCGTCCGTCAACCCCCATTGCCCGCGCAGCGCCAGGCCGTCTCCCAGCACTTGCCGCGGCGATTTGAAATGGCGCAGCGCGGCGTGGCCGGAGGCCAGCAGCACGTAGGGCAGGGTGGCGGCGGCCTCGCGCAGGTTGCACTCGATGTCCGTGAGGTTGTTGCCGTACGCTTTCCAGTCGATGTTGGAGGCGATGCCCTGCACGCGCGCGGCGAGCTCGTGCATGCCGAGGTCCACGGCGTGCGCGGCCTTGCCCGCCAGCAGCTGCCTGGCGCCCTCCGCGGTCACGTCCTTGAGTCCCTTGAGCCCCGCCCACACGTATCCGCCGCCGCCCTTGGCGCGCACAAAGCGGTCGATGCTGCGGGTGAGGGCCTGCTGCCCCATTTTGCCCACGCCGATGAAGATGGCGGACTGGATGGCGCCGCCGATGAGGCCGGCGGCGGTTTGCAGCTCGTGGTCGCCCTGCGGGTTGCGCTGGCGTGCCTCCGCAATGGATTCACCCACGCCGGATGCCGCGAGCATGCCGAACCCCACGCCGCCGCAGAACGCCATACCCGCCTGCGGCGCGGCGGATGCCGCATCCACCGCCAGCCGGCCCGCCCAGCCGCTCTCCGGCGGCGGTTCCACGGGGTAGATTTCATCCTGCACAGCGCGGCGCATTTCCTCCAGCGCCTGCAGGCGCTGGTCGAGGTTGTCGGCGGCGGCATCCATGCCGTCCCAGCCGGTACGGCGGCCTATGGCGTGCGCGGTGGCGGCGGCCACGTTGCCGGCGGCCTGACCAACGTTGTAGAGCATGTTGACGCCGGAGCGCGTGAAGCTCTGCCACACGCTGGACGCCAGCCCGCGCGGGCGCGTGTCCGGCGGCATCTGTGCGGCGGCCAGGCGGTACACGACGGCGCGTTCCCGCGGCTCCAGCTCCGCCAGCGCACCCGTGGCGCGCACCAGTTCAGGGATGTCCCACCACGTCCGCATCTGGGAGGGGCCGCCCTCCCCGGCGGCGTTGATGGCCTTCAGGGATTCCACCACATCCGGCAGGAGGTCCCCGTAGCGTTCGCGCTCATCCTCCGCGGCTCGTCGGCCCTGCTCTCGTGCATCGGCCAGGTCGTCGTCCCCGTTGTCGGATTCCGGCTTTCCGTCCAGCGCATCGAGGTACGCCTTGCGGTAGGCTTCCTGCGCGGCTTCCTGGCGCTTTTCGCCTTGTCGGCGCTCGGAAAGGGCCTGGAAGACCTCATGCTCGTTGCCGCCCACCTGCAGCACATCCGCCATGGAGTTGCGGATGTTCTTCCAATCCGCGCGCACCTGCTCTTTGGACATGTCCAGGTGGTCTGCGGCCCAGGAGCGGTTGACGGTGGTGAGCAGGTTGTACTCGCGCTCTTCCGGCGGTTGCGAGTCGTCGTCCGCCCCCGCCTGCGTGCGAATGTCGTCGGGTATGGTGGCGGCGTCCCCGGTGAGGATGCGGTCCCAGTGCTCGGTTTTCTCGCGGTCGAAATGCGGCTTCCTGCGCTCCATTTCCTGCACCTCGGCAATGGTGGGCAGGGGGGCGGCCTCCGTGGGGATGGTTTCGTCCAGCGGTTGCGCCTCCTGCTGCAGGGGCGTTTCAGCGGTTTCCTCCAGTGTTGTTTCTTGCGTGTCCATGTTAAAAAGAAAAAAGATCAAGCGTGGTGGCAGACCCAGCGGTCGCCCTCGTTCCTGCGTTCGTCCATCCAGGCGGCCAGCGCCTTGGCATCCCCGTTTGCCAGCAGCTGCTGCGCGCTGCGCTGCAGGGATGCCATGCGGGCGCATGCGATGTTGTCGCCGGGTGTGCCGAACCGCCCGTTGCGGTACATGCTCCACAGGCGGCGGCTCATCTCCTGCCGTTCCTCCTGCGGCAGCGCGCTTGCGGCATCCAGGTGGCGCAGGAGGTCGCGCCGGTTCTCCAGCGTGTGCGGCGCCATGCAGATGTCCAGCCGCAGCGCGCTCTCGTCCTCCGTGGGGCATTCATCAATGCGGCGCAGCCAGTCGCAGCGCTGCCGCTGGGTCATGGCGCGGCGCGGTTGCCGAGCGGCGTTCGCCTGCTCGTCGGAAATCACTCCGGCTTCCCGTGCCTCCTGCACCCATTCCACGGGGCTCTCGCGGTCTTGCTGGATCTCGTTTGACATCTGGGTGGCGGTTTCGGTCTGCAGGTTGCGGCGGGCCTGCTCCGCCTCGTCTTTCAAAGTCTGCCGTTCCGTCTCACCCTGGGGCAGGGGGGCATCCTCCGCGTTCATGTCGCGCAGGGTTTGCATGGGCTGCTGCTGCATGAGGGCGCGCCAGCGGGAGAGGCTGGCGCGGCTCTGCACATCCTTGCGCGTGCCTTCCATGTCGCCCTCCGGCACGAAGACGCCGCGTCCCCGCTCCAGCCATTGGGTGGCCTGCTGCTCGTCGCCCTGCTGCACGGCGGCATCCAGCTGCTGCCGCCATTGGTCGCGCGCGCCGGAGATGCGTTCCAGCTCGGCATCCCGCCGCTGTTCCAGGGAGGCGGCGGCGGTGTAGGCGGCGGCCAGCTGCCTTGCAGCCTCGCGTGACTCGTAGGGGACTTCTTTGAGGGCCTCCTGCACGCGGGGGGTGCACGCCTCTTTCCAGGCGTAGTCCCAGTCGCGCACGTTGCCGCGCTCGCGCAGCTCCTCGCCCGCCTCCTCCACCGCATCCTGCAGGCGCCCGTAGAAGCCCGCCAGGTCTCCGGCCTGCTCCACCTTTTCGCGCGCCTGCAGCATTTCGGCGGCTTCCTTCCCGGCGGAGGAAATACCCCGCCCCAACTGCTCGAACGTGTCTCCCCACCAGCGGTTGATGCCGTAGGTGGGCACCTGCGCGCCGCGCCCCGGCAGCGGCATCATCCCCCACTCTTTCATTTGGATTGCCATGCCCACCAGCATGCACACGCGCCATAACATGGACAAGGCGCGGGCTCAAACCCGCCTGGGGTGCGCGCCCCCGGTATACCCCGACGCAAAAACGCCCGCCCGGCGTGCGCCGGGCGGGCTGGGAAAGGGGCTTGCCTGTCACTCAGTCAATCTCCCACACGATGGTGCGGCGGTAGGTTTCGCCGGGGCGCAGGACGATGCTCGGGAAGTTGGCGTGGTGCGGGGAGTCCGGGAAGTTCTGGGCCTCCAGGGCCACGCCGCCGCGCGGCAGCGGCAGGTAGTCGCCCGTGTACACCTGCAGCCCCGGAGCATCCGTGAGCACGCGCAGGGTGCGGCGCCCGTTGGTGAGCACGGCGGCTTCCCGCACGCCGTCTGCGGCGGGCAGCACGTAGTTGTCGTCGTACCCGCCGGGGATGACGCCCGGCGCGTTGCGCGAGCCGAGCAGGGCGGGGGTGTTCAAATCGTAAGGCGTGCCTTCCACGGGGGCAATCTTCCCGGTGGGGATGTTGGCCACCATGGGCGTGAACTCCGCGGCGTGCACCAGCAGGCAGTGGCCGTTCACCACGCCCGTGCCGTCCAGGTTCCAGTAGGCGTGGTTGGTGAGGTTGAGCAGGGTGGGCGCATCCGTGGCGCCCTCCAGCTCCAGCTTCAGGCTGCGCCCCTCCACCGTGTAGGTGGCGCGCACCTTCACGGTGCCGGGGTAGCCTTCCTCGCCGTCCGGGGATTCCAGCGCCATCACCAGGCGGGTGTCCGTGGCCTCCTCCACGGTCCACAGGCGGTCGCTGAATCCCACGTTGCCGCCATGCAGGTGGTTGGGGCCGTTGTTGGTGGCCAGCACGTATTCCTTGCCGTCCAGCTCAAAGCAGCCTCCGGCGATGCGGTTGGCCACGCGCCCGCAGATGCTGCCGCAGTAGCACGTGTCCGCCAGCAGGGACTCGCAATCCTTGGGGCCGTACAGGTGGTCGGTGTCCGCGTACTCGTATTTCAGCACGCGCGCGCCGTAGTTGGTGATTTCCACCGCCAGCTCCGGCGTGGCCAGGCGGTACAGGGAGACGGGCTCTCCGTCACGGGTTGTTCCGATGGTGTTCATAAGAGGGTCGTGTTTTTATCTTCCGGTGTGCATCCAGCGGTCCACCCTGCCGTTCACGAAGTCCACCCAGGCCGCGCAGCGGGGAATGTAGGTGGTGTCGAACCCTCCCGCCCCGTACGGATGCCAGTACGGTCCCCAGCCGCCGTACCATCCGCCGAACCCGGTGTGCACCGTGGTCACCGGCTGGAGGGTGTCGTACTCCCACCGCTCGCACGGGCTGCCGTCCTTCATCTGCCCGGCGGCGCGGGTGTCCGGCCGCCCCCAGGCCAGCAGCACGGCGTCCTGCCCCATGCCCTTGCAAATGAGCCCCTGCTGCACCAGCTGGCGGTGCTGCTCCGGCAGGGAGTTGAAGATGCCGGGGTTGGCCTGGATGCGGCTGGCGGGCGTGGCGCTCTCGCAAGCTGCCATCCCCAGCGCCAGTACGCCCAGCGCAAGCCATTGGAACGCTCTTTTCTTTGTCATGCTCACAAAAGATGACATTATCACCCACTTTCAGGCTTGCCAAGCAAAAAAAAGCGTGTTAGAGTCAGCACACAGATATGAAGACGTCTCATTTCTTACTTGCTATGCTGGCCGCCTCCACCGTCCTCAGCGGTGCCGTGATGGCGCAGGATGCCCCCGAGGCTATCAAGGAGTATCTTCCCTACGACGGCTCCACCGTCAAGCAGGGCGCCGTGGTGCGTATCGTCCACGATGACTCCTTCGCCGCCGCCCAGAAGGCAGTGGGCGAGGTGTTCGCCAAGCTTCCGCAGGAGAAGCAGAAGGCCATCGCCGAGAAGGCTGATCCCTCCATGCTTCTGGACTACAGCGCTGACCTGTGGCCCGTCAAGGCCGACTACGACAAGTACGTGGCGGCTTGGAAGAAAGCGCAGATCGTCCCCGTGGCGGATGTGGCCCTGGGCCTTGATCCCATCGGCGAGGGCAAGTTCCGCGTGCTTTCCGCCACCCGCGTGAACGGCAACGCCATGATGCCCATCACCATCGGCGCCCTCACGTACGACACCAAGACCAACACCTGGACCTCCGCCAACGGCGAGCTCAAGGGCAAGAAGTTCGAGGTGGGCGACAAGTTCGCCTTCGGCGCCCAGACCGGCACGGAGTGGGTGTACGAGAACAAGGACGCCCTCTCCACCATCAAGGAGGTGGTGCGCTTCACCAAGACCACGGACGGCAAGTTCTACTACATCTACTACAGCCTGGTGGAGGTTTCCGCAGTGAACGGCCAGGCGATTGCCAACCACGGCTACCTGATGCGCTTCCCGGTGGTGACCGCCGGTGCGGCCACCAGCAAGCCCGGGCAGAAGTAAGAATACCTGTTTTCCCAATCCGGCGGGAGCCCGTTTCATGCGGCCTCCCGCCTTTTTTATCCTATTTGCCGCGCCCGCCATGCGCATCATAGCCGGAGAAGCCAAGGGAATGCCCATCCACGTGCCCGCGGGTGAGGTACGCCCCACCCAGGACCGCGTGCGGGAGGCCCTCTTCAACATCCTCACCGGAATCCTTCCCGGCGCGCGCGTGCTGGATTTGTTCTGCGGCTCCGGCTCCGTGGGAATCGAGGCCCTGAGCCGCGGCGCCGCCACCGCCCGCATGGTGGACGCCGCCCGCGCATCCTGCGATGCCGCGCGCCGCAACCTGGAGCGCTCCCGCATGCGCGGCGGCAGCGTGGTGGCCGCGGACTGCCTCCAGTTCGTGCGGCGGGATGCCGGGAAGTACGACATCATCTTTGCGGACCCGCCGTACTGCAAGGCGGCGGGAGACCGCGACATGATAGCGGAGCTGATGACGGACCGCCTGGCGGAGCTGCTGGCGGAAGGTGGGTATTTCATTGCAGAGGCGCAGGAGGGGTATGGCGTGGGGGATTCCCACACACGGGAATTTGCGGGCTGGCGGCTGGTTGACACTCGCCATTACGGCAAAAACGTGATACTATTCTACCAAGTGGAGCCATGACCGCCGTATTCCGCATCCTCCTGCTCATCGTGTACAACCTGCTGCTGCCGGTGTTCCTGCTGGTGTCGCTGCCGGGGTACATTGTCAAGATGAAGCGGCGCGGCGGCATAGGCACCGGCCTGCGCGAACGCTTTGGCATCTACCGCATCCCCGCCAAGGACGAGCCCAAGGGCGGCATCTACATCCACGCCGTCAGCGTGGGCGAGGTCTTTATCGCCCTCAAATTCATCCGCGAGTGGAACAAGACCCACTCCTCCCCCGTGGTGTTGGCCACCTCCACCGCCACCGGCCATGCCGTGGCGCGCCAGGCAGGCATCCCGAACGTGCGCGTGCTGTACTCACCGCTGGACCTGCCGCTGCTCCCCGGGCGCTGCCTGAAACGCTTTGAGCCGCGCGCCGTCGTGCTCATCGAGGCCGAGCTCTGGCCCAACTTCGCGGAGGCGTGCCACCGCCGCCGCATCCCCATGCTCATGCTCAACGCGCGCCTCTCCCCGCGCAGCGAGTCCCGATACGCCGCCGTGCGCCCCGTCGCCAGCCTCCTCTTCTCCCGCCTTGCCGCCCTCGGCGCGCAAAACGACATCGATGCCCACCGCTTCGCCGGCATCGGCGTCAACCCCTTCATCATCCACGTCACCGGCAGCATCAAGTTCGATGTGCTCGGCGACGCCCCCACCGCCCCGCGCGACGAGTTCCGCATGCTGCTGGACTACCTGCGCCAGGGGCGCCCCGTGGTGCTGGCCGCCTCCACCCACGCCGGGGAGGAGCGCCTCATTGCCAACGCCGCGCGGGAGGCCGGAGCCTTCCCGCTCACCGTCCCACGCCATGCCGAGCGCCGCGACGACGTGGTGCGCGACCTCACGGACGCGGGCTTCCGCCCCATCCTGCGCACCGCGGGCGAGCTGCCCGACAAGGTCCCCGACAACGCCTGCTACGTGGCCGACACCACAGGCGAGCTGCGCGACTGGACCGCCCTGGCGGACGTGGTGGTCATCGGCAAGAGCTTCCTCGCCAGCGGCGGCCAGAACCCCGTGGAGGCCATCGCCGCCCGCATACCCGTCATCACCGGGCCGGACATGACCAACTTTGCGGACCTGGTGCGCCTGCTGGAATCCCACGGCGGCATCTGCCGCTGCATGGAGCCCCAGCTCGCCCTCAACATCTCCCACCTCCTGGTGCGCAGCACCGGCACCATCCGTCAGGTGGAGAACGCCTACAACGCCCTCCG
>JAUNNT010000007.1 GCA_030531305.1 Akkermansia sp. | reverse complement strand
ATGCACCCTTTTTATGTGCCCCCTTGCCTGTCGCATTTAATTTTGCAATGAACGTTTGCTTGCCATACAGGCGTTTTTTGCTTCCCTTTCCCCGCCCCGCAGCTTATAATGCCTGCTGGTATCGGACATGGCTCCCTCCGGCAACAGACGACGCACCAAACGCATAGCGAAAGACAATCCGCTGTACGGCGACCTCTTTCGCGGCGAGCTGGAATCCCGCGGCGAGGACATCCCCGCAAGCGGCGTCTACCAGCGCCACCCGGACGAGCCTGAACCGCACGAGTCCGCCGAGCCGGAGGAGGAAACCTCCTTCTGGAAAAGCCTCAACGGCTGGCACCTGGCAACCTGCACCATCTTCCTCCTCTTCGCCGCGTTCCTCTACTGGCTCGCCATCAGCATGTGGGTGCCGCAGGACATGCACGACATCGCCGGGTACACCGACAAGGGCGCCGCACGCGACCTGACGGCCATCCTGCGCAACGCGAACGGCGGCGAGGTGGTCTTCACCGAGGCGGAAATCAACCGCTACCTGCGCGACACCTGCCGCATGCGCCAGACGGGCGTGCTGGCCATCGTCTCGCACAGCGAGGGCGTGGCCCTGCGCATCCACGACGGCTACTGCGAGTTCATCATCGACCGTCTCATCGGCTCCAACCTGCACCAGACCACCTCGGTGTACCTCACCTTCCACCGCGTGACGGAACGCGGGCGCCAGACCGTGCGCATGGACATCAGCGGCGGGGAGCCCATGCTCGGCGGGTCGCCGCGCGGCGGGCGCATCGGCTGCGTGGATTTCCCGCAGCAGTACATGCGCGTGCTGCAGCCGGCGCTGGAAACGCTCACCGCCTGCTACAGGGACTTCTTCAACACCATCCGCGAGCACGGGTACTTCCCCACCTTCACCAAGGGCGGCAACGGCCGCGACTCCACCGTGCTGCTCACCCCCATGAACTCCTTCTCATAAACAAATCCCGAACCATGATGAAACAACACCGCATTGCCACCATAGCCCTGGCCGCCCTCGGCGCGGTCTCCATGAGCTCATGCATCCACCAGGTCATTGCACAGCAGTTCTGGCGCGATGTCTACCCCGGCGAACGCCCGCCGCACGTCATCGACGATGTGAACGGCCAGCCCGCCAGCCAGAACTGGCTGCGCGTGGACCCCGTGGCGCTGCCGCCCTCCGGCAACGAGGTCTCCCACATCCGCCACGCTGCAGACGGCACGCCCTACGGCGTTCCCAGCAACTTCGCGGGCATCATCACCTCGCCGCACCCGCCCTACCACCAGCTGGACTGCCAAGGCAAGGGTGCCAACGACCGCGTGTGGGACCCCTACACCCGCAAACCTTTCCTGATTCCCCGAATCTACAAGGTGGACTAAGCGCGGATGCCTGATTCCGAATCCCAGGCGGCCCGCCCGAAGCTGCGCGACAAGCTGGCGCTTTGGGCATACAAGGGGCTGTGCGGCGCGCTGCGCATCACGGATGTGCGCGCGGTGGCGTTCTGCGGGCGCATGGCGGGGTACGCCGTGTGGCTCTGCGCGCCGTCGCGCCGCCGCATTGTGGCGCGCAACCTGCGCATCACGGTGGACCCCGCGCTGCGCGCGGACAAGCTGGCGCCCATGGTGCGCCGCAACATGGTGCGCACCACCATGAACCTGTTCTGCGCGCTCAAGACCGGGCTGATGAGCGAGGGCGAGATGGACCGCTCCATCCGCATCCTGGGGCGGGATATATTCGAGGCGCACGGGGTGGACGGCCAGTGCGGCATTGCGTGCATCCCGCACGCCGGAAACTGGGAAATCCTGGGCCGCGTGCGCAGCCGCTACCCCAGGGTGGAGCACTACGGCTCCATGTACCGCAAACTCAGCAACCCGCTCATCGAGGATTGGGTCTACAAATCCCGCACCCGCTACGGCTGCGAGATGCTCAGCAAGGAGGACGGCCTGCGCGCCGTGCTGCGCTTCGCCGCGCGCGGAGGGCTGCTCGGCGTGCTGTGCGACCAGTTCACCAACGAGGGCGTGTACGTGCCGTACTTCCGCAAGATCACCGGGGTGACGCCGCTGCCCGCGCTGTTGTACCGCCGCTGCAAGGGCAAGGCCCACCTCGTCTCCGTGTTCACGCGCAACACCGCGCTGGGACGCTGGGATGCGGAGATGGGCCGCGTGATTGAGGTGCCGGAGGGCTGCGAGGGCACCGCCGCGCTCACCATGCTGGTGAACCGCGCCATCGAGGAATGCCAGAGGGAAAACATCCTGGACGGCTTCTGGATGCACCACCGCTGGAAATCCACCGCCCAGTTCGCTCCGCAGCAGGACCCGGAGGACTGGGCGCTCGCCATGCAAACGCCCGGCCTGCTGCCCTTCCGCATCATCGTCTGCGTGCCGGAGGAGTTTGAGGAAGCCGTGCTGCTCATCCCCGCGCTGCGCGTGCTGGCAACCTCGCGCCCGGACGCCCAGCTGAACATCGTCTGCCCGCAGGCGCAGCTCGCCTTCTGGCGCACGCAGGACTACATCGCCCACGCCGTGTGCACGGACGGCCCCACCCCGCCCTCCGCCCAGCTGGAGGAAGACGAACTCTACAAGGACGGCCCGTACGACTACCTCTTCATGTTCAGCGAGAACAGGCGCGTGTTCCGGGATTTGACCAAGCGCCTCGGCCCGCTGTACGTGAGCGGCTTCGCGGAGAACCCGCTGGCCAAGCCCAAGCGCGCCTTCCGCACCAAGTACACGGGCCTGCACTTCGCAGCACCGCGCCACCGCGCGGAGGACTACCTCTCCCTCCTGCAAAAGGCGCACGACGTACCCGTGGAAAACGCCGCCTACGCCGCCAGCGGATACGGCAACGCAGCGGCCTCCGGCAACTTTGTGGCGCCCTTCTCCTCCCTCGGCCATGCGGATTCCTGGGCGGAGGAAAAATGGGCGGAGCTTTGCGCGCGCCTGGATTCCCCCTCCCTGCTGGCCCTGCCGCAGGACAAGGATCGCGCGGAAGAGATGGCGCAGCGCCTCGGCATCCCCTGCCTCGTCTGCGCGCCGGAGGACGTGCACCTGCACCTGGGTGAAAACTGCCGCCTCTATGCCGTGGACGGCCTGCTGCCCCAGCTCGCCGCCCTCTGCGGCACACCCTGCACCGTCATCATGGCCAGCCGCCTCGCAGACCGCTACCGCCCCCTGGGCGACAACCACCGCACCGTTTGCCGCCACCTGCCCTGCCACCCCTGCCACCGCCCCGAATGCGATTGGCCCTCCCACTGCACGGATGAAATCTCCGTGGACCAGCTGTCTCCCGCGTAGCGCGCACCCCGCGCGCCACGCACATCCCGAATTCCAAGCCGCATCCCTGTTTCCCCGCTCTTTTGGCCTCGCCAAAGGGGCCGGAATTTGCTACAATAACGGCAGTTCCAACTCCCATGACCACTATCCCGCAAACAACTGTTTTCCTCCTCGGCGACACACATGCCAACACCCTGCCGCCTCTGCGCGCGCTCGCGGTGACGGGCGTGCGCGATGCCGCCGTCATCCTGCTCGGCGATGCCGGATTCGGATTCCCCGACGAAGCCCCGAACGAGTGGGCGGGCGTGGACATGCTGCTGCACACCATGAACTCGGAGCTGTACGTCCTGCGCGGCAACCACGACAACCCCGCATGCTTCCACGGGGATTCCGACTACCTCGCGCCGTATACCCATATCCACGCCCTGCACGACTTCGAGGAAATCTCCATCGGCGGCAAGATCGGTATCGTAGTGGGCGGTGCCGTGTCCATCGACCGCAACGCGCGCACCCCCGGCCTCACCTGCTGGCCCGATGTCGAGGGCGTGAACGCCGCGCTGTTCCGCTCCCGCCCCGCGCGGCACTATGATTTCGTGCTCGCCCACACCTCCCCCACCCCGCCCAAGGCCACGCCCGGCCTCGTAGCCGCAGCCGCCCTCCGTTTCGCAGACCGCCGCCTCTGCGGCGACATCACGGAAGAACAGGACCTCCTCGCGGAAATCCACCGCGCCTACTCTCCCGCCCATTGGTTCGCCGGCCACTGGCACTTCTCGGATGCCTTCTCCCTCCTCAACACACGCTTCCGCATCCTCGACATCAACGAGCTCCTCCCCTGGCCCCTCGCGTAGCGCGCACCCCGCGCTACGCACATCCCAAATCCAAAATCCGAAATCGCAAATCCCCAATCGCCCCGCTATGCGCAGGTGATACGCCCGAAAACCCGCATTGTTTGGGAATTTCTGGGCTTTTTGCCCGGCAAAGGAGCGCAGAGTTATTAGTCGGGGAAGTATATATATTTCCGGGATTGAGAGTGCTGGGGTGTGTAGTTCGTGGCGCGGGCTTTGCTCGCGCGGCTCGCGGTGTCGCGGAGATGCGGGGCATCACCGCGACGCCGTTTGCTTGCCGTGCGCTGACGCGCGGCAAGCGCGTTCGCGGCTGGCCTATGGCCGCGCCGCTGAACGCCCCTCACGGCTGCGTGTGTACACACGCGAAATTCCCCACGCGTCGCCAGACGCGCAAATTTTCCTAATCCTAATCTTACTCCTACTCTTAATTGCTGCAACGCGGCTACGGCTCGTCCTCTGCCGCTTGCAGCATCCCGTCCTCCTCGCCACATCCGTACGCGGGGAGATCGTTGCCCGCTCGCAGCGCGGGAATATCGCGCTGCGCGAGGATTGTTTTCACCTCGCACTCCCAGATGACGATCACCTTCCAGCCCATCGACTCCAACTGCGCCTTCACCTGCGCATCGCGCTCCCGGTTGCGGCGGAACTTCGTCTGCCAGAAATCGATGTTGCTTGCGGGCGTGCTCGCCGCCTTGCAGCCCTCGTGGTGATGCCAAAAGCATCCGTGCACAAAAATCACCGTCCTGTGCTTCGGCAGCACAATATCCGGCTTCCCCGGCAAATCCTTCCGGTGAATCCTGAACCTATACCCCAGCGCATGCAGCAAGCGTCGCACCGCCACCTCAGGCTTCGTGTCCTTGCTCTTGTTCGCCACCATCACCCGGTGCCGCTGCTCTGGTGTCATCGTGTCCATCACTTCGTTAAGCGCGCTTCATAAGTATAGCAGAATTGTCTTCATCATTTGCCTGAGATTTTAGCGAGTCTACGTAAGAGGACAAAACTTCACCAGTTCTTGGAAAAGAGGCAAGTTTAGTGTTGATAAAATCAGACAAATAATCAACTAAATTATGTTCATGAATCCCACCAGCATCTATGGGACGTGATGTGCAGCCAAGCGAGTTAGATATTGCGATAAAAAATCCAGATGCCAAGTTTTGAGTGTAGTATTTTTCGATGCAATTGCAAATATCAGTGTTCATCCAATTGCTAATCTTGGTAGCTGGGCCTGCTACTAAAATATTTCCGATGCAATAGTCTACATCCTTTCTTGCTGATTTGGAAAGTCGGTATACATCTGCACACCATGAGCTCATTTGTTTGCAAAATAAGGGAATGGATAACCTCTCAAACAACAGATGCAAACGTGTTAAATGTTTGATTTTCAGTTGATTCTCGGTCAATTTTTTGCTTTCGGTGTTGAGAAAATTTATAACACGAGCAAAATGTTTCGGGTGTAAAGCAAAATACTCTGATATATATGGGTATCGAGAGCCGTGAATAAGAAGGCCAACTCTGTACTCAATGTCTGCACAACCTAATAGATTCAATTCATTATTTGCACACAAGTATTCTACAAGTCGCGCAATATCCGAGTCGTAACATCCTGACCCATCGCACCAAGAAGACCTTGCATATAGACATAAGATGATTTTTAAAAGTCGCATTGGTACTTTTTTGTATGAATACAATACTGACCTTAACGCTAAATCCTCCCTGTGATTTTTTATGCAATATGATAGGGCATTAATCTCGTCTACATCAAACTTATCAAGTTTCAAATAATCGATTTTTCCCCAGTAAATCTTACACAGTTCGGTGCCGTGATTTTCTATAAATGAAAACATCAATGCCGAGCGATTGAAGCAAAGAGCAAACGCAGCTTGTTGTTCTATAGATAGCAGAGGGAAGATGTTTTCTAAAAACTTTATGCAAGATCTTTCAGCATAATTTGAAATATAACCACGAGAAAATCTAAATAAGTGCTGCACGGGCGCATCACTGCATTTTATCCATGATTTAAAAAAATCGTCAAAATTAAAATCTTCAAACTCGGAGAATACGCACCCCAAAGAATACATGTCAATTTTATCTATTTTTTTGATATATTCAAAGATGTTTATGCTGTTTTGAAAACACTCAATTATTAAATTTTTGATGTGTGTTAAGTCGTGATCGTTGTTTGTATAATCTATATAAAATAGGTCAATATTTCTTAAAAATATATTATCAGATGTTATGGTTTGAAAGAACCGCAAACCAGTTTGATATGCTTCATTATTTTTATAGATGTTAAGCAGGCTGTCTAACACATCTAAACACTCTCCGCATATTCTTCCTTGATCAGCTTTTTCAAATAAAGCGAAGTTCTGACTTACACGCTTCCATATATCTGCATGAAGTTCGTTCCTTGTAACGGGTATAATATTGATTACCTTAAGTGTGCGTTCTGCAACTCCTGTACATAGTTTCAGCATGTGCCCAAGCGCAGCTTGCTGGTATTTGAATATCTCCTCCGCAGATGGCGGGCCAGAACGGTGGCATGAGAACTCCCTTGTTCTATAAAGAGCTCCTGGATAAACAATGGCTACAGCTGAACCACCAAAGAACTGCTTGATGCAAACCTCCCAACAGAGATCAGGACAAATATCTGCTAGAGCATTTAGACAGTCGAGGCGTTGAGAGAAATCTGCATTGGTTTGAGGTATGGCGCAACTAAGGAACGCATTGGCTATTTCTTCTAGACGATCCTGCGTTTCTTCGTCGTTGCAATTCTTGTGCCATTTTCCAAGAAGCAATATAATCCTCTTTAAATAAGCAGGAGCTTTCCCTAGTATGTGAATTGCATCCGCTAATGCTGAATTTATATCGTTTGATAAATCATTTTGCTCAATAAACTCAATAAATAAATCGGGTGAGAGTTCCGCAAAATAGCTGAAATATTGTGTATTTTTAGTCAAAGAACAATTGTTTTTGCAGTTCTCGAGTACATCTGTAGTTAAATTTTTGCAAAGTGCAATTAGTTTTTCATATCCAGATAGTTCCCATATAAGACCATATTCAGAGCAAATTAGTAGCGCATTGAGTAAGTGTCTTCGCGTACTATCAGAGTATTTATTACTTTCTGTAATGAATGCTCGCTTTGTTATTACATCCAACCTCTCTATAAATTCCTTGTCAATTTCAATGTGTGCAAATTTTATGGAGTTCATAGGTGATTGCACGCCAATATATCTACATACGCCTTTTGGAGATACTCCGCATTTGCAGGACCAGACAGGTGTTTCATCCAACTGCAAAAGATTTGCAAAAGCTTTTTGGAAATCTGCATATTTCTTAAACTCACCTAAGCTTAAGTCAATTACCGCCTGTTCTAAATTCTCTTCATTGGTACCGATGCATCCAAGGAAGCTAAGAATTTTGACTATTTGTATATTACAATCACTAGCGATCCATTTAGGCGCTTTTGCAGATTTGCTTAATTCTTGCCTTATAAGGGTCCTGCTATAGCCGCAGTTTCTCGCAATTACTTCTATATTCTTTCCCTTGTTCTCGCTCGCAAATAACCTCACGCTATGATAATCCAGTAGACCTAGCGAAATATCTATATGATCTACAGGCATTCCCCTCGTAATTATTTGTACTATGTGGGAGCAACCATTTGCAAAGCATACATCTGCCAAATCAGAATTGGCAACAATTGCTATACAATTTCGCTTGCCGAGTACAAATGATGAGATTGATTCTTCCTTCGCAAAAAATATGCTATTTAATCTATAAGAGTATAAATCTTTTAAATCAAGTAGGCATTTCGCAAATGCAACTCCCTCGAGCTCAGAATCTGCAGAAATTACAAAGGTCTTTTCAGGTTTGCTTGCAAGCCATTTTTTGAATTTTAGTTTGTGTTTTTCTATTTCTGCATTAAATAAATATCTTGGCATTCCTGTTGTTGTGGAATTACTCCACATAGACCACTTAGATTCTAAGTCGGATACACCTTCTATTTCAATTCGCAGGTATTTTTTTAAGAAATTAAGTTTGACGATTGGTTCTTGATTTATCCAGTCTACGAGTTCTCTTCGATCGATAACTTTAACTGCATTCCAGTCGTTCTTATTCTGTTTTTCTCTTACCCATTCTTCCTTTTTCTCCCATAGCCTTGGTGTAACAAATACATATGTTGATTTCTGTCGAATTACAATATCCGTGCTTTTAGTTCTTTTGTTATAGTCACTGTTTGCTTTCTGTTGCGCGTTTTTGTTCGTTCCTATTTCCCAGTATGATTTTCCTAGTGGAATATGGTTGTGCTTAGCTGTGTTGTCTACTTCGCCGTCCCACCCTGGCACATGGTTGTCTTCTCGTGAATGAACGTCTAACTCCTTTATTTGGTCTCCAGCAGAATAGATAAGCCTTTTTATAATTTCTGGGAGCTCGTCTCTGGCTTCTGTTCGGTCTGCCCATCTGTCGAGATCGGTGCTGTGGACATCTTCTATGGCGATATCTGTGTTGCTCATGAAGGGTCAGTTGGTTGTTCGTTTTGCTTGCTTAGCCAGCTTTGCAGAACCTCACTTGCAGGGCGAGTTTCAGGTAGAGGTGGCCGTCTTCTTCTGTGTAGAGGAAGCCGTATTTGTGCCTTGAGGTGGATGGACGCTCAAACTTGGTGTAGAGGAGCAGATACTCGTCGAGAGCCTGCCTGTTGTAGAGATGGTAGGTGACGAGTTCGCCGTCTGGCTTGACGATGAGGAAGCCGCCTGTGGCATCTTCAGCTCCGTTCCAATTTTTGGCGCTGGGCGTCATGCCGAGGGCAACCGCTTCCAAGAATTTCTTCACCTTGTAGCGGTATAGCTCCTTGTCTCCGAACCGGAGAGGATCATTTTCTGCAACCAGTTCAGTAACAAGACTCACACTCTTCTCGTTGGAACAGTAGTGCATCAGCATCAATTCTCCAATGAGGAGGGGCATTGCTGTGTCTATGAAGAGTAGGTTCTTTTCAAATTGTGGATTGAGCAGACCGCAACAGGTGAAGGTAGCCCCTTGTGCGCGAAGCTCCCGCATGAGGACCTGCAGTTTGTGTCTCGGGTCGGCTTCAACGGCTGCCTCAACTTCTTTGACTTGGTCAGATGTAATGTTGTCTATGCGGTACAGAATGTTAGTGCCGTCGCCGCTGGCGTTGAGCAGCGTGGGTTCCGAGCCGAGATATGACTTGATGCTGAAGCCGCATGTTACGGCCTGTCCAGCGCGGATGTCTTGGATGCGCAAGGCTATGTCCTCCTTATCTGTGGCCTTGGCTTTCAAGCGGCAGTCACAAAGGCGTTCGAGGAACTTTTGCGCTTTGGGGAATTGCAGGTTGTTTTTCTTCTGTTGTCGGATAGAAGCAAGCAATGCTTCCAGAAGGAAAGTGGCTTCCGCTTTACCATCCGCTGCAGGCACAGAGCCACACACCAGGTCATTGAGGTAGATTTCCCATGTCCCGCCGTTTTCATCTTTGTAGACGTATGCAATCTTCCCGTTTGGTCCTTCACCACGATAGATGGCAATGACTGGGAGATGGTTGTCGGGTAGTGATTGAAGGTTACTATCGCAGGGAACAAGCTCGTTCGTCCCCATCAAATGGAAGAAGGCGTAAACCTCGCTCCATTCCCCAACGTTGCCTGTGAGTAGTTGTTCTGGCATGGTACTGTGGTGTTAAAGAATGACTTTTTTGATTTGTTCTGCAATGGCGCGGATGACGGGGACCGTCACGCTGTTGCCGAATTGCTTGTAGAGGTGGACATCGGAAAGGGGAAGTTTGAAAGAGTCCGGAAAGCCCTGGAGACGCGCCCATTCGCGGGGTGTCATTTTGCGGATGCCCTCGCGGTTCACTTCTCCCTTGATATGCGTGGTGGGCTTGAGATCTTTCTGTCGCTTGTCGATGATGAGATTTCTCTCACGGCCCATGCCGCCGCACACGATGGCGCCCGCAATGCTGTCCAGCTCGCGGATTTCGTAGCCGAAGCCGTTGCCCTTGGCGGCGTGCCTTTCCTTGTGTCGGCGCAGCGTGTCCATGTACTGCGTGCTGAGGTAGTACTTCGCGGGGACCGGCTTTTCTTCCATGATGTCGCGGATGCACACCTTCTTGCCTGTGGGACGCGGGAAGTTGAAATTGTCGGGCGCGATATCGTTGCGGAACGCCACGATGTAGATGCGCTCGCGGTTTTGGGGCACGCCAAAATCTTTCGAGTTGAGAACCTTGTGGAACACCTTGTAGCCCATCTGTTCGAGCGTGCCGGTGATAATCTTGAACGTCTTGCCCTTGTCGTGGATAGTGAGCCCCTTGACGTTCTCGCAGAAAATCACCTTGGGCTTGTGGTGCGAGCAAATGCGCGCCACATCGAAGAACAACGTGCCGCGCGACATGCCCTTGTAGTCGTCGTCAAAGCCCTTGCGTTGGCCGGCAAGGCTGAATGCCTGACAGGGGAAGCCAGCCAGGCAGATGTCGAAATCGGGAACGTCCTTCTCGTCAATCTTGGTGATATCGCCGTTGATGGGGTGAATGCTGGGGAAGTTTGTTGCATAGGTCTTCTGCGCGAAGGAGTCCCATTCCGACACAAACACGGTGTTGATGTTTTTGCCGAACGCCTGGTCGAATCCCATGCGGATGCCGCCGATGCCCGCGAAAAGGTCAATGGAGCGCAGTTCGCCGTATTGGGGCGCGCCTTGCTCCTCGTCCACGAACAAATCGCGTACAATGCCCTCCCTGACGAGCTCCCCTGCGACACCATCTGCACTTCCACCCGCATCAATGGGGGAAGTTTTGTCAAGGTTGCCCATGAAAGTGGCAAGATCCACGCCCATGGCATTAGTGATGTTCGCGAGGTTGACGATTGAAAGATTGGTATCGCCTCTTTCCACATTAATGATGAAAGAGCGGGCTACGCCACTTACTTTAGCCAGTTGTTCTTGGCTAAAACCAGCTTCAAGTCGCATCTGACGAAGTGCCGCACCTAGCCTGGGAAGTATATCTGCATCGTTCATGGCATGTTGATTATACTCGACATCTTTGGTTTGAGAAGTCTAGTATAATAGACATGCGCGCTAACGATGCACACAAGCCGTATAACGTAGCATGGTACTTGGTGATTCAGCGCTACTCAAGAAATGCTCAAGGTAGTGTTTGTAAAGATTTTTTGATTGCAGCAAAAGATTTAAATCTAATTTGAAATGCAAAGTCTATTATTTTGTTCCTTCCCTCAATGTGCAGCCCCGTATTGCTTTTGCTGTTCATCTTAGGTCTATCAAATTTGCATGCTTTATATAAGTAGTTTTCTAAGTTGTTTCGGTTATACGGCTGATACATGAGTAAACGATATTCAGGAGTGACTATAATAAACCCACCATTTGCCTGTTCAGTCCCATCCCATTGTTTTGCCGCAGTCATTCCAAATGCAGAAGCAACTAAAAATTTTTTAACTTTATACTCATATAAGTTGATATTTTGTAATCTTAATGGGTTAGAAGATTTAAGGATTTCAACAGCATCCTCAACGGAAGATACTCGCTCTGTATTGTGTATGCGTATAAGATTAGACAGAATTTTTTGCATTTTTAAATCTATATACTCCAAGTTAAATGATAATGTTTCTGGAGAATCATATATTGGATCAAAATATCCCTTATTGACAATGAGCAATTTGACAGTTTGGACAAACCAGTCGTTTACATTCTTGTCATTGTGCATTTCTAGAGCTTTGTCCATAATTTGCTTAAACTTGGGTAGTCTTATTCCTGTAACTTTGAATTTGTAAACAGTATTCTTTCCACTCGCATTGAACAGGGTCGGAGGGTTGCTCCCTATGAATGATTTTATGCTGTATCCCAATTCAACATCGTACCCACATTTAATATCGTGTATCTTTAGGAGGATATCTGTTTTTGTTTGTGAGGCTTTTGAATTGGGATACAAGCCGATTTTTTTAATTAGGTTAATAAATTTATTGTCGAATTTATAACTTGACGTTCGTAGGGCCTGTTCAAGAGTTGAGGAAATGGACGATGCTTGTTTGATGGATAATCGAGTAAATCGTTTATTTTCATTATTTTTCAATTTCCATCCTTGACGTTTTTCGTCAAAAATGTATGTAAAATGTTTAGTTCCTGTTTTAAATTGGACTGATATAATAGGGATTTGAGTGTTTGTTACATCAAGTTTGTGGTTGCAAAGAGGAATGCTCCGATCTCTTAAAATGCAGCTTAATGCATAGGACTCGCCCCACTCTCCTCTATTGTACTGTTTGGATTTATTACTTTGTTTTTTCATATTGTTTTTCATGTTACAACAATTCGCTCTAAATGTATAGATTAGTATAATAGACATATGTGGCGAATGGGGTCTATTCGGCATGGTTTATGCGTTGCAATCAGTTATCTACGGCCTGGGTATTGTTTTGTGTGTTTTCAAGTATGATTTTAATGTGGCGGTTGTATGATGGTGTGTATTAGCGTCGAAGGTGTTTCAATGGACTCTCATCAAGCCACTGACATGACTTTTCATTGGCAGCGTGGTGGGATAGAGCTTGACATTTGGGTGGGGAGGTGTAGAATTTGCGCGGTTTTGGTGAGGGGGTATTCCTCTTGCCGGGACTTTGCAACTACATTATGAATCAAATGGATAAGCAAAATAGGATAGATGGGCTCCGGGAGGCTGTGGAGAGCGGCGACTTGGAGCGGGTTCGGGCGTTGCTGAGGGCGGCGTTCAGTGAGAAGGCGGATGGAGTGACGGCGCTGCATGTGGCAGCGGCGTTGGGGGAGGTTGAGGCGGCGCGGATGCTGCTGGATGCCGGCGACGATGTGAACGCGGAGGATGCGGCGCATGGTATTGCGCTGCACTATGCGGTTCGGCGCGGGCAGACGGCGATGGTTGCGCTGCTGCTGGAGCGCGGTTCCGACGACAGCCTGCGGAAGAAGTGGCGCACGCCGATGGAGCTTGCGGCCAAGCGCGGGTTCGTGGACATCGTGCGTCTGCTGGTGGAACACGGCGCGGATGGCGGGCCGGAGAGCCTGATCATTGCGGCGCGTCAGAAGGACCGCCGCATCGTGGAGTGCCTGGTGGAGCGCGGCGCCTGCGTGGGCGAGTATGAAATCAGGCAGGCGGCGCTGGGCGGGTCCATCCCGCTGGTGGAGTACCTGGTGGCGCACCGTCAGTCGGGTTCCGGCGTACCCGGCACGGAGGAGGAGCGCCTGATTGTGACGGTGGACTACTACCTGAACGACCACTTGCACGCGCCCTACGCGTGGGAAAACATGGACGCGCCCTACGCGTGGGAGACGCTGCAATACCTGTCGGAACGCGGCGAGGCGGGCTCGGCTGCGCTGCGGCACCACCACCGTTCGCTGCTGCAGGCGGCGGTGAACGAGTGCGACGCGCGAGCCATCGCCGTGCTCATCCGCGACGGCGCTGCGGAGAAAATCAAGCTGCCGTACTATAAACTGTCGCAGGGCGGGCTGTCGCACAGCTTCATTGCGGAGCTGCTGCGCGAGGCGCGCGACGGCCATTTCCTGCGTTGGGATTTCCGCGCATGGACGGAGGACAAGCTGCACCTGCTGGCGGACATGCTGCGTCGGCTGGACGTGGGCATCGACGGCTGGCAGGATTTCCCGCACCACGAGCCGCCCGCGAAAATCAAGGCCGAGCTGGAGCAGCTGCTTGCGCAACACCCGCAAACGCGCCGCCTGCACGAGCTCATCGAGCTGCTGGCGGGGCGGGTCGCCGGCATGTCGGACGCGCCGCGCGAGGCGCAGCTGGCGTACTGCACGGAGGTGTACTGGCTGCTGGATTGCATCTGGCTGCTGGGCTGGAACCCGCGGCTGATGCTGGTGGAGGCGCTTTTGCAAGCGCAAGGGGTCATTCTGAGGGAATGACCCTCAGATTTACAATTGACCCGTCTCCGCCCTGCGGGCTACGCCGAGGCAAGCAATTTACCCGTCTCCGCTAAAGCTTCGCCGAGGCAAGCAATTTGAGAATTCGGCGCGCGCAGCGCGCGCGAATTTTCTTAATCCTAATCCTAATCTTAATCCTAATTACTCCTCCAGGAGTGCGTTTAGGCAGCGTTCGTTCTGCTCTGGTGTGCCGATGGTGATACGGACGTGCTCTGGGAGGCCGTATTCATCCATGGGACGGAGGATGATGCCTTTGGCGAGGCATTTGTTGAAGCAGGCGCGTCCGTTGCCTACGTTGACGAGGATGAAATTGGTTTGGGTGGGAACGTACGGGATGTGGTGGGCATCCAGGGCGTCGTAAAATTGGCGGCGGCCCCGGCGCACGGTCTCGACGGTGCGGGCGAGGTGCTCGGTGTCGTTGATGGCAGCGCGTGCGGCGGCCTGCGCGGGAACGGACACGTTGAAAGCGCAGCGGACGCGGTGGAGGAGGTCGGCGATGTCGGGGCGGGTGATGGCGTAGCCGACGCGGAGGCCGGCGAGTCCGTACGCCTTGGAGAAGGTGCGCAGGACGGCCACGCGGCGGCCCTGCTCCACGTATTTGATGGTGTTCGGCTGCTCGTCGGCGAAGTCGATGTACGCCTCGTCGAACACCACCAGGACGTGGTCCGGCACGGCGTCCATGAAGGCGTCGATTTCCTGCTGACCGACCATGGTGCCGATGGGGTTGGTGGGGTTGGCGATGAAGACGATGCGTGTCTGCGGGGTGATGGCCTGCAGCATGGCGGGGAGGTCGTGCGACCAGTCGGGCTTGTTGGGCACGGAGACGTAACCCGCGTTGAAGCACTGGGCGGCCACCTTGTACATCATGAAACTGCGGTCGGCGGCCACAACGTTGGTTTCGCTGTTGAGGTAGATCATGGCGAGCAGGGTGATAAGCTCGCTGCTGCCGGCGCCGGTGACGATCTGCTCCAGCTGCACGCCGTGGAAGTCGGCGAGCCGCTCGCGGAGGTCGTGCGCGCCGCCGTCGGGGTAGATGTGGGTGCGGGTGAGGGTTTCCTGCATGGCCTGGACGGCCTTGGGTGAGGGACCGATGGGGTTCTCGTTGGAGGCGAGCTTGATGATGGACGCGGGGTCCATGCCGAGCTCGCGCGCGGTTTCCTCAATGGGCTTTCCGGCCTTGTAGGCAATCAATGAACGGATATAGGGGTTAGCTTCGGACATGATAATTAGGATTAAGATTAGGATTAGGATTAAGAGAAACGTCCATCCGGCGGAACGTCGGATGGACGTTGAAATCACGCGGCGCAGCCGCCGAACATTACAAATAGTACATAGTACCTAGTACCTAGTACATTCACTTGGCCCACGTGAGGATGACCTTGCCGGACTTGCCGGAGTTCATGGCGTCGAAGCCGTCCTTGAAGTCGGTGTAGTCCAGGCGGTGGGTGATGATGGGGGAGACGTCCAGGCCGGAGCGGATCATGGCGTCCATCTTCTGCCAGGTGGAGAACATCTCGCGGCCGTAGATACCCTTCATCTTGAGACCCTTCCAGACGAAGGTGTTCCAGTCGATGCCGGAGCCGCCGGGCTGGATGCCAAGCAGGGAGATGCGGCCGCCGTACATGGAGTGCTTGATGACATCCTGCAGGCAGGAGGGCGCGCCGCTCATCTCCAGGCACACGCCGTAACCCTCGTCGATGCCGAGGTCCTTCTTGGCCTGGTCGATGGAGTCGCCGTCCTTGACGTTGACGGTGCGGTCGGCGCCCATCTTCTTGGCGAGGCCGAGGCGGAAGTCAGAGATATCGGTGACGGTGACGCTCTTGGCGCCGGCCTTCTTGCAGACGGCGGTGGCCATGGAGCCGATGAGGCCCGCGCCGGTGATGAGCACGTCCTCACCCACCAAATCCCAAGAGAGGGCGGTGTGGGTGGCGTTGCCGAGGGGATCCAGGATGGAGGCGATCTCCATGGACATATCCGGGTGGATGGGCACCACGTTGCTCTGGGGGATGGAGAGGTACTCCGCGAAGGCGCCGGGGCGGTTCACGCCCACGCCCTGGGTGTTCGGGCAAAGGTGGTACATGCCGCGGCGGCAGTTGTGGCAGTGGCCGCAGACGATGTGGCCCTCGCCGGAGACGACCTGTCCGGGCTTGTAGGCGGTCACGGCCGCGCCCACCTTCTCGATGATGCCGCAGTACTCGTGGCCCACGTGCATGCCGATGGGGATGGTCTGCTGGGCCCACGGGTCCCAGTTCCAGATATGCATGTCGGTGCCGCAGATGGCGGTCTTGTAAATCTTGATGAGAACATCGTTGGGTCCGACTTCGGGCATGGGTACGTCCAACAGCTCGAGCCCCTTGTCAGCCTTTGTTTTGACGAGAGCCTTCATATGGGTGTCATTCTACACTTTTCCCTTGCCGATGCAAGGGGAAAGTGGAATGACACCTGATTTACAATTGACAATTTACGATTTACAATTTGGAAAGTTAGCGCGCCGCGGGCGGCGCGGGGAATTTCAAGCCCATCCGGCATGCTGCCGGATGGGCAGTGAACGCTGGCGCGGCTGCGGGCGCGGCTCTACCCACAAATTCCAAATCCGAAATCCCAAATCCTCAATCCGAAATCGCGTTCACACCACGTTGTTTCTTGCCATACGGGGGACGGGGTGGTAGGATGGGGGCATGAGCAAGATAGATGACCTTTTTGCCTTTTTGAGTATCCCGAGCGTGTCCGCGGTGGCGGAGTATGCGAAGGATGTGGAGCGTTGCGCGGATTTCCTGGTGGAGAAGCTGGGCTCGCTGGGTTTCGACGCGAAGAAGCACCTGACGGACATCCACCCGATTGTGGTGGCGCACAGCCCGAAGGTGGAGGGCGCGCCCACGGTGCTCATCTACGGCCACTACGACGTGATGCCCGTGGATCCCATCTCGGAGTGGAAGAGCGACCCCTTCAAGCCTGAAATCCGCGATGGCCGCGTGTACGCTCGCGGCGCGTCCGACGACAAGGGCGAGATCATGGCGCACATCCTCGGCGCGCAGGAGGTGATCCAGGAGGACGGCAAGCTGCCGCTCAACGTGATTTACCTGCTGGAGGGCGAGGAGGAGCGCGGCAGCGAGAGCCTGTTCAAGTTCATCCGCACGCCGGAGGCCCAGAAGGACCTGGCGTGCGATGTCATCGTGGTGAGCGACACGGGCATGGCCGCGCCGGACATCCCGTCGTTCTCATACGGGCTGAAGGGCCTGTGCTGCTTCGAGCTGGAGGTTTCCGCGCCCGCCATGGACCTGCACTCCGGCATCTTCGGCGGCGCGGTGGCCAACCCCATCACCACCCTGTGCGAGATGATCGCCACCACGCACGATGAAAACAACCACGTGGCCGTGGAGGGCTTCTACGACGGCGTGCACGAAATCGAGCAGTGGGAGCGCGAGAGCTGGCGCCGCGTGCCCGGCATGAGCGATGCCGAGCTGGCCGAGCTCACCGGCGTGCCCCAGCTGCGCACGGAAACGGGCTTCACCGGCGCGGAATGCGTGTACGCCCGCCCCACCTTCGAGCTCAACGGCATTTCCGGCGGCTACGAGGGCGAGGGCTCCAAGACCGTCATCCCCACGCATGCGTTCGCCAAGATGAGCTGCCGCCTGGTGCCCGGCCAGGACCCCGAGGCCGTGATGGACAAGGTGGAGGCCCACTTCAAGAAGGTCTGCCCGCCGAGCGTGCGCATGAAGTTCACCCGCCAGCACGCGGGCGACGCCTACCTGAGCGACCCGAACTCCGCGTTCGGCAAGGCGGCGCAGAAGGCGCAGGAGATGACTTTCGGCAACGCGCCCGTGCTGGTGCGCGAGGGCGGCTCCATCCCGATTATCGCGGAGGTTTCCAAGGTGCTCGGCAAGGATGCCCTTTTCCTGGGGCTTGATCTGCCGGACGCCCGCATCCACTCGCCCAACGAGAACATGCGCGTGGAGATTTTCGAGAAGGGAATCGAGATGGCGAAGAATATGCTCAGGCTGATGGCGAATGCGAAGTAATTAGGATTAGGATTAAGATTAGGATTAGGAAGGGGAAGGCATGGCGGCGGTGGAGATAGATTCCGTGCACAAGAGCTTCCCCGGGCATTGGGGAAAGGGCGGGGTCTATGCCGTCAAGGGCGTGAGCCTGCACATCGAGGAAGGCGGCGTGTACGGCCTCATCGGCCCGAACGGCAGCGGCAAGAGCACCATCATGAAAATGCTGGTGGGCCTGCTGCGCCCGGATGCCGGCTCCTGCCGCGTGTTCGGCCACCCCGCCGCGGCTTCCGTCAACCGCCGGGAGATTGGCTTCCTGCCGGAAAACCCGTACTTCTACAAGTTCCTCACCGGCGCGGAAACCGTGCGCTTCTACGGCCGCCTGTGCGGTCTGCGCGGCGCCGCGCTGCGCGAGCGCACGGACGAGCTGCTGGAGCTCACGGGGCTGCGCGAGGCGGCGCAGCGGCGCCTGGGCGGATATTCCAAGGGCATGCTGCAGCGCGTGGGCCTGGCGCAGGCGCTGGTGCAGCGTCCGCGCCTGCTGGTGCTGGACGAGCCGACCGCCGGGGTGGACCCGCTCGGCTCCCGCACCATCCGGGACATCATCATGAACCTGCGCGCGCAGGGCACCACCATCTTCCTCTGCTCCCACCTGCTGGAGCAGGTGCAGGAGGTCTGCGACCGCGTGGGCATCCTCTACCAGGGCAACCTGATTGCGGAGGGCTCCGTGGACGAATTGACGCGCGACTCCCGCCGCACCGAGGTCACGCTGTCCAACCCCACGCCGGAGCTGCTGGAGCAGCTGCGCGCCGTGGCGGGGGACGCCTGGGTGGGCACCGCTCCCGCCCGCAACACGCTGGAAAGCGTCTTCTTGAAGGGTATTCGGGCCAAGTTGGCGGAGAAAAGGGGGGATTAGCGATTCAATTTACGATTTACAATTGACGATTGACAATTGGAAATATAGCCGCGCCTGATGGCGCGGGGATTTTTTTTGGCAATTCGCCCACGCGCGGGGAGCGCGCGCGGATATGCTTGACAATGGTGCGGCGGGCGGTTAGGATAGCCGCGTAAACAGTTATGGCAAAGGGTAAAAGGGGAGATTCTTGGAGCAGCGGATTGACCGTGGTGCTGGCGGTGGCCGGCAGCGCGGTGGGATTCGGCAATTTCCTGCGCTTTCCAGGCTTGGCGGCGCAGTACGGCGGCGGCGCGTTCATGATTGCGTACTTCTGCGCGTTCGTCTTCATGGGGCTGGCGCTCAGCTGGATGGAATGGTCGCTGGGGCGCTGCGGCGGCCGGCTGGGCGGGCACTCCTGCGCATCCATCTTCACCCTGCTTTCCGACTACGCGCACAAGTGGAAATACCTGGGCGTGTTCGGCGTGGTGGCCCCGCTGGGCATCGGCATGTACTACATGGACCTGGAGGGCTGGACGCTGGGCTACGCATGGCACACGGCGCTGGGCGACCTGAACCTGGAGACGCCGGAGCAGTTCGGCGACTTCTTCACGCACTTCACGGGCGCGGACGCGGACGGCAACATCTTCCTGAAGGAAAGCAGCCTCATCATCTTCTTCCTGCTGGCGCTGTTCGCCAACTTCTACCTGCTGTACCGCGGCGTGGTGAAGGGCATCGAGTGGTTCTGCAAGTGGAGCATGCCCATCCTGCTGCTCATCGCCATCGCCATCCTGGTGCGCGTGCTCACCCTGGGCACGCCGGACCCCGCATACCCGGAGCGCAGCGTGGAGCAGGGCCTGGGCTACATGTGGAACCCCGACAAGGTGGTGCTGGTGACCGACGACGGCAAGGGCGGCACCAAGACGCTGGACATGGTGCCCGCCAACTCCACCCCGGAGCAGACCAAGGCGTTCATCGAGAAGGTGCAGAAGGCCAACCCCGGCGTGTCCGTGCGCGCGGAATCCATCGACATCTGGCACGGCCTGCTCAACCCCAACCTGTGGGTGGCCGCCGCCGGGCAGATTTTCTGGACGCTATCCATCGGCTTCGGCGTCATCCTGTGCTACAGCAGCTACGTGGAGCCCAAGAAGGACATTGCGCTGAGCTCGCTCACCGCGAACGCCGCCAACGAGGCGGTGGAGGTGGGCCTGGCGGGCCTGATGATCATCCCCGCCGCGGTGTCGTTCCTGGGCGTGGCGGCGGCAGCGGGGGCGAGCACGTTCGGGCTTGGTTTCAACGTGCTGCCGCAGGTGTTCGCGGCCATGCCGCTGGGGCAGCTCTTCGGCACGGTGTTCTTCCTGCTGCTGTTCGTGGCCGCCATCACCAGCTCCATCTCGCTGGTGCAACCCTCCATCGCCTTCATTGAGGAATACTGGGGCATCCCGCGCGTCCAGAGCGTCGCCATCGTCAACTTCCTCATCTTCGTCGGCGCCCTCATGGTGGCCTGGTTCTCCGGCGACGGCATGGTGGCCCTCTCCACCCTGGACTTCTGGATGGGCACCATGAGCCTCTACATCATCACCGCCCTGTACTTCATCATGTTCCGCTGGGTCATCGGCACGGACCGCGGCATCGAGGAGCTGCAGCGCGGCGCGCTCATCCACGTTCCCACCGGCCTGTTGAAGTTCGTCATCAACTGGTCCGCCCCCTGCATCCTGGGCGTGATCTTCGTCTCCTGGCTGTACGACAACATCTTCAACGAGGTGTGCCAGCCGGTGCGCGACCTTCTGGAACTCAAGGCGGGGGCGGTGCTGCCGATGCTGTGGGTGGTCATCACCACGGTGTTCTGCTGCCTGGTGGTGCACACCTCCAAGAGATTCCGCAACAAGACCCTTCCGGGTGAACCAACAGAAAGGAAACCCCGCTCATGACACTTACCGGCATCATCACCATGTCTGTCTCCGTGGCCGCCGTGTGGACGCTGTTCATCTGGTGCAGCACCCTGCTGGTGCGCGCAGACAAGAAGCAGAACAGCCAGCAGAACCGCTGACGCCATGAAACGCGCGCTCCTGCCCACGCTGCTGGCGGCGCTGCCCCTGCTGGCGGCGGAGAAGCCCCAGGCCATCGTCATCTTCCTGACGGACGACCTGGGCTACCACGACACCTCGGCGTACGGCTGCGAGAAGGCGCCGTGCCCCAACCTGGAGCGCCTGGCGGACCAGGGGCTCACGTTCACGGATGCGCACAGCACGCACTCGGTGTGCACGCCCTCGCGCTGCTCGCTGCTCACCGGGCAGTACGCCTGGCGCAACAACACCACCATCTTGGACGGCGACGCCAAGCTGGCCCTGCCCACCAAGGACGAGCGCCCGGGCCTGCCCGCCCTCATGCAGAAGGCAGGCTACCGCACCGCCGCCATCGGCAAGTGGCACCTCGGCCTCGGCCGCGGCAACCAGCCCACCGACTGGAACTCCCACATCACACCCGGCCCCGCGGAGGTCGGGTTCGACTACTCCTTCATCATGGCCGCCACCGCGGACCGCGTGCCATGCGTCTACCTGCGCAACGGCAGCGTGGTGAACCTGGACCCCGCGGACCCCATCCGCATCGACTACCGCAAGCCCTTCCCCGGCGAGGTCACGGGCGAGGAGCACCCGGAGCTGCTCAAGAAGTGGGGCCGCCCCGCCGACCACCAGCATGACAAGACCATCATCGACGGCATCTCGCGCATCGGCCACATGAGCGGCGGCACTGCCGCCCTCTGGAAGGACCAGGACCTGGCCGACACCATCACCGACGACGCCGTGCGCTTCATCAAGGAGAGCGCGGGCAAACCCATCTTCCTCTACTTCTGCACCAACGACATCCACGTGCCGCGCGACCCGCACAAGCGCTTCTGCGGCAAGAGCGGGCTGGGCATCCGCGGGGATGTAACCCTGCAGATGGACGACTGCCTCGGCCGCATCCGCGCCGCCCTCACGGAAAGCGGGTATGACGACTGCCTCTTCATCTTCACCAGCGACAACGGCCCCGTCATCTCCGACGGCTATTTGGACAACGCGGACGTGGACTGCAAGGGCCACAACCCCGCCGCCCCCTACAGCGGCGGCAAGTACGGCATTCTGGAGGGCGGCACCCGCATGCCCTTCATCGTCTGCTGGCCCGGCCACGTGCCCGCCGGCAAGCAGAGCGCCGCGCTCATGAGCCAGGTGGACCTCTCGCGCACCCTCGCCGCCATCGCGGGCGTGGACGTTCCCACGGATGCCCTGCCGGACAGCGAATCCCACCCCGCCGCCCTGCTGGGGCAGGATGCCGCCGGGCGCGGCGAGATTGTGGAGAGCGGCGGCGGCACCCTCGCCCTCCGCCAGGGCAGCTGGAAGCTCGTCATGGGCCGCAACAACCAGCCCGACCGCCTCTACGACCTCGCCAACGACATCCAAGAAAAGCACGACGTGGCACCCCAACACCCCGACCGCGTGCAAGCCATGCACGCACGCCTGCAGGAAAGCCTCCACCGCGGGTAATGTCCACTTTGCGATTTACAATTGACGATTTGAAAAATTCGCGCACGCCCTGCGTGCGGGAGTGTCAATCGCGGGCCACGGCCTTGCGGAGGAGGAGGATTCCGGTGCGGTAGAGCTCCGTGCGGGAGACGATGCCGCAGAGGGCGCCGGTGGCGGGGTTCACCACGGGGAGGGAGTTGAGCGGGGTGGATTGGAAGGCGCGCAGGGCCTCTGGCAAGCCGTCAGAGGGTGAGAGGACGGGCGCGTCCGCGTGCATGAGGTCGGATGCGGCGGGGGCGGAACCGTCCGGGGTGTCGGGGAGTTCCGATGCCAGGATCAGCCCGGCGTAGCGGCCGTCGGCCCCCACCACGGGCACGTTCTCGTCGGGGTGGCGGAGCATCTGGTGGAGCACGCGGTCCAGCGGGGCGGAGGTGTGCACCTGCAGGGGGCTGCGGCGCATGACGTCCTCCACGCGGAGGGCGGAGGGCGGGCCGTCGAACGCGGTGGAGTCGGGCGCGCGGTCGTAGAGGGAGCCGGCGGGCAGGAGGCGCGCCACGCCGTATGCCACGGCCACGGCTAGCATGAGCGGGAAGATGAGCGAGGCGTTCATGGTGAATTCAATCACCAGAAGGAGTGCGGTGATGGGGGCGCGCGCGGCCACGCCGAAGAAGGCGGCCATGCCCACCAGGGCGTACGGCAGCGCGCCGCCGCCAAGCCCCAGGGATTCCGCGCCCGCGCCGAACAGGGCGCCGATGAAGCAGCCGATCATCAGCGTGGGCATGAGCATGCCGCCCATGGTGCCCACGCCGAACACCACCGCCACCAGCAGAACCTTGCAGCACAGCAGCGCCGCCGCATGCGGGGTGGACAGGCAGCCCGCCAGCAGGGCCGCGATGGCCTCCTGCCCATTGCCCACGATGAAGGGGTCTTCATACGCCACCAGGCCCACCAGCAGGCCCGCCGCGGCCATGCGCACGGGCAGCCACGCGGGGCGGCCGTCCAGCCGGCGGCGCATCCATTTGGCGAACCACACCCATCCGCGCCCGCAGAGGGCGGCGGCCACCGCCAGCACCGCGCAGAGCAGCACCTGCGGCAGGGAGCCGAACACCACCTGCGCCGCGTCCGCCGCGAAAATGGCATCCGTGCGGCCCAGCAGCCACAGCAGCGCGTACGATGCGCACGTGGCCGCCAGCAGCGGCGCCATGTAGCCGATGCTGAAGGTGCCCACCAGCACCTCGCACACGAACAGGCAGGCGCTCAGCGGCGTGTGGATGGCCGCGGTCATGCCCGCCGCCGCACCGCAGCCCACCAGCAGGCGCAGGCGGGAGGGCGACACGTGCAGCGCGCGCCCCGCGGCGGAGGCCGCCACGGCGGAGGCCTGGATGATGGCACCCACCTTGCCGATGCACGCACCGCTGCCCATGGAGAGCACGGCGGAGAGGCTGCGCAGGAAGCCCTGGCGGCGCGGCAGGCGCCCGTCCCCCAGGGAAAAGGATTCCATGTATTCCGGCATGGGGCGTTTATCCACCCGCATGGCAAACAGCAGCACCAGCGCGGCGGGGATGGCGCCCGCGGCGGGCAGCAGCACCCGCGCCCAGCCCGGCAGCTGCATGAAGCAGTCCACCCGCGTGCCCGCAAACCCCGTATACACCCACTGCACCGCGTCGATGGCCGCATCGAACGCCAGCGCGGCCACCGCCCCCGCCAATCCCAGCAGAAGCGCCTGCACCAGCACCGCCTGCCGCTGCCCGATGCGCAGCGCGCGCATCACCCGCAGCAGAATCATCCGGCGCTGGTACGCAGAGCGGTTCATGGTTACCCCGTTATTGTACCATGCCCCCGCCCCACTGCAATCCCCAATGTTCATGGATGGAACCTGCAGCCTTTCTTGGTCGCGCCCTTGCATTTTCACCACAAGTTCCGTTTTCAACTGCCACAACCCCATCCTCATGTTAAAAAAACGCCATTTTCTTAACATGAGCAGCCTGTCATGTAAAAAAAATCCGATTTTCTTTACACGTCGGCGCCCATTTGTAAAAGAAATGGCATTTTTTTTACAAATGGTGGTTGATTGGGGTTGACCTCTTCGCCAACGCAGCCTCCACCCGATAAGCGGGGGCGTATAACAATACCGCCCGCGGGTCACTCGCCGTCTTCGTTTTTCTTGCAGTGGCATTCCTTGAGGTATTCGTGGGCGGACTGGAGACTGGAAATCACCACGCCCACAAAGAGGTTCATGATGATGAACGTGACCATCATCATGTAGGAGAAGAAGAACAGCGCGGCCTGCCAGCCGAACGCTTCCGGCGCGCTGGGTACGGCCAGCACGCCGTTGCCCACGCGGGATTGAATGACATCGCTGCCGTAGTAGGCGGTCAGAAAGGCATCGTACCAGTCGTCAATGGTGATGAAACTGAACATGGACGCGAGACTGACGCCAAGCGAACCGAAACGCTGCGGGTCGTTGCCGGCAAAGGCTTCCGTACCAATCACCGCATAGATGTAGATAACGATAAGGAGCAGCAAACACACTCCGGCGGCGGGTTGCAGGCTGCGGAACAGCGCCGTCACCAGAATGCGCAGCTGCGGCGTGGCGGAGAAGAGACGCCCGAGCTTCATCACGCGGAACAGGCGCAGCACCAACAACCCGCTGCTGAAGAACGGCAGCATTGTCACCGTGATGAGCACGAAGTCGAACAGGTTCCACCCCTTGGTGAAGAAGCGGTACCACTTGCGCCCGTATGCCAAAATGCGCACCAGCAGCTCCACACAGAAGAAAATCGAGCATGCCAGGTCTATCATATCCACGATGCCGGCATGCTCCGGGCAGCTCAGCCCCACGCCCAGGTTCACGGCCATCACCAGAATCACCGCCGCAACCAGAATGTCGAACCAAAGACTGTGCGTCAACCGCTGTAGTTTCTCTACCATATATCTCCCCTAATTTTACATGCACACAGCCGCCTGTCAAGCAGCCAGAACAGCACGACGCGCAATCCCATCGCATTTCCGCCGCGGTGCCCCCTGCTTGACAGGGTGACGGCTTCATGTATAATGGGCGGGTAACGACCACCCAACCATGAACGCCGACACCCAAGGAGTCCCAAACGTTAGGATAGACCTCATCATCAACAAGTACTCGTCCATTATCTATTTGGAAAACGGGCGGTCTGTGGTATGGAACATCACCATCAACAGCGACACCGACTTGCAGGGGATGCGTTTGAACATCAAGTTCTCGCCGGATTTCGCCGCGCCGCAGCATTACACGCTGGGAGAGATCAAGGCGGGCGAGCCTTTTATCCTGACCGGGGAATGCCCGAAATACGACTACGACAAGCTTATCAAGCTACGAGACGAAGTACCAGGGCATGTGGTAGTGGAACTGGAGGACGATGAGGGGAATCTCCTTGCCCAAAAGGAAGACGATTTCCAATGGCTGGCCTTCAACGCCTGGGCTGGCGGCCACGAATTTCCGGAAACACTTGCCGCGCTCACGCTGCCGTACGACCCTGTGGTGAACGCCATCATGGAGGATTTGCGGCTCTCTCTCAAAATTGAGCATCCGGCGGATGAACTGGTGTGGCCCGGCTATGATTGCGACAAGGAAGGCATATGCGCCGTATTGAATAGCCTATGGGATTTGCTGCTTGAATACGGTATAGAATACAACATCCCGGAAGAGCGGGGAATCCTCGATTTCACGGTGGGCCAGCGGGTGCGCACTCCTTCCATCATCAAGGAGGAAGGCAAATCCCTATGCTTGGATTCTACCCTGTTGTTTGCCGCATGTGCCGCACGGCTGAGGCTCAATCCCCTAGTATTCCTGACACACGGCCATGCATTTGTGGGAATCATGATGAGCAACACCGCGCTTCCCTCCCTCACATACACCCCGATTGCCACCATTCGCAACCTGGTTGAGCAAGGGGAAATTCTTCCCATTGAAACGACAGCCCTCAACGTTCACGAGGAAGCTTTCAACTTCAAGACGGCGGTTGAAGCGGCTACCCACAGCATCCGCTCCGTCAGCACGGGAGATTATTTCGTTTGCCTGGACCTTGAGCAAATTTGGCACACGGAAGGCATCAAGCCCATACTGGGAGAATGCACGGAACCCAACCTCAGCGGGCTGGAGAAGAAAGGCATCCAATTGACGGATGAAATCCTCTCCTCCCAACCCTCCGGACGTATCGAGAGGTGGCAGCACAAGCTGCTGGACCTCTCCCTGCGGAACAATCTGCTCAACACCTGCCTGAATGAAAGGGGAAACATCCAGCTCGTCATCCCGGATGTCCCGGCATTGGAAGACGGTCTGGCCGCCGGTGCCGCATTCAAAATCAAAGCGCTGCCGGAAACGGCTTGGCGCGCATATACCCGCGTCCAACAGGCGGACAATGACGACACGCGCCGCATCTTGTCGGAAGCCGCCTATGCCATGTTCCCCAAGAGGGAGCTGCTTTCCAGCATGCCCCGCACCGCGCTGGTCCGCTCCCTGCAACGACTGGAAGGAGCATCTCGCCGAGAAATGGAGGAAAGCGGTGCCAACACGCTGTACATCGCATGCGGGTTCCTGCGCTGGGTGCAGCAGGGGGACCGCAGCAACCATTCGATGCTGGCGCCCATCCTTCTCATGCCCGTGCGCATCAGCCGCACCAGCGCCCGCGCGGACTACACGCTGCGCGGGATGGATGAGACCGCGCTCATCAACCACACGCTGCTGGAACTGCTGGACAAGGAATTCGGCATCAAACTGCCGGAGCTAGCGGGAGACTTGCCCACGGACGATTCCGGGCTGGACGTGGCGCGCATCTTCGACATCGTACGCAAGGCGGTGAGCCGTATGCAAGGGTGGGAAGTGGTGGAGACATGCTCCATCGGATCCTATTCGTTCGCCAAATACCTGATGTGGAAAGACATGAGCGACCGCAGGGAGGCACTGCTCAAGCATCCCATTGTCGGCCATTTGGCCACGGAGAACCGCGGGCGCTTCCCCGAGCAGGAAGGCTTCCCCGACCCGTATTCGCTGGACAACGAGGTAGATGCCACGAAGGTGTTCACGCCCCTGCCCTGTGATTCATCGCAGCTGGCGGCAGTACTGGCAGCGGCACGCGGGAAAAATTTCGTACTGGTGGGGCCACCGGGCACGGGCAAGAGCCAAACGATTGCCAACATGATTGCCCACTGCCTGGGGCATGGCAAGACGGTGCTGTTCGTGGCGGAAAAGGCCGTGGCGCTGGAAGTGGTGCGCAAGCGCCTGAACAAAATAGGGCTGGGGGATTTCTGCCTGGAGCTCCACTCCAACAAGTGCCTCATGAAGGAGGTGATGAACCAGTTCCGCGCAGCCGTGGAAAGCGTGAGCGTTTCCCTGCCGGAAGATTCTTGGGACCAGGAGACATTCTCCATGGCCACCCTGCGTTACCAACTCAACCTCCTTCCGTGGGAAGTCCACAGACCGTACCCGGACGGCACCAGCCTGTACCACGACATCAGCAACATAGCAGCCCACGGCCACCTGCCCGTGTTCAAGCCCATGGAAGACAACCCCTTGACCTGTACCGCAGAGCGCAAGGCGGCCATGTTGCAGCAGACCCATGAATTGGCCAGGCATTACGGCATATTGCAAGACAAGGCGGGAGCGTGCGCCAAGAGCATCTTCACCACCGACTACTCTCTCGGCTGGGAGGATGACCTAGCCGCGCTGCTGCGGCAGTATGCAGAGCTTGCCGGCGAGAAGGACAAGGCCACGGAAAACCTGAGGCAGGAGCTCGGCATCACCGAAGATGAACTGAAAAAGACAGCCCCCTACATCCCCACCATGATGGAGATTGCCGCAGAGGGAGAAACGGCTTGCGCCGCACTCATGCCGGACAAGGCACCCCAGACACTCAAAACGCTGGGGCAAATCGCCGAGAAAGCCGCCAAATACCGCGAATTGCAAGGGGCCCTCTCGCTTCCGTACCCGGAAAAGGCGCTGGACGATGCCGAGCTTGGCGATTGGTTCAAGGAATGCCGCCAAACCATGCTCAAGGCGGCCCCCTTGCGCTGGCTCTCCATGAAAAAGGTGGCGCGCTATCTCCAAATGCTCGCCAGCAGCACCAAACAGCCGGATTGCCTGAAAGACTTACAGGCGCTCATTGAGATGCGGGACCTGCGCAAGGAGATCTCGGCGCTCAACACTCCCGCCCTGCCTGATGCCTTGTTCAGGGGAGTGGAAACCGGGGACAAGGAACTGCAAAGGGCACGCATCCTGGCGGACAAGTTGCAGCAGTTGCATGACAACGCGCCCTCGCTGGCGGAAAAGCTGCTTGGCGAGGGGACCGCGCGCCTAGCGGACGAGCAGAGCCGCAATCAAGAGACCGAGGAGAAGGTTGCAGCGCTTGAAAAGAAACTTGCCGATGCCTTGGGGGCCGAATCAACGGGATTCATACCGCATGGGCCGGGAGAAGCACGCGGGTGGGCGGAAAGCATGCTCAACTGCAAGGACACCTGGCAGGAAATCGTCCTTTGGAACAAACAGCTGCAAGCCGCCCGCGAAAACGGCTACGGAGAGCTGGCGGAAAACCTGCGCTCCGGCGCCGTTTCCCCGCAGGATTTGGAAGCGGCTGCCGAAGTGAACTTCTCCCGTGCGAGATTGCGCGCCGCCGTGGACAGCGTGGAAACGCTGCGCGAGTTCTCGCCCCTGCTGCATGAAGAGCGCATCCGCGATTTCGTCCAGTGGGACGAACGACTGCGCAAAATCACCGGCAACCACATTCGTCACCTCCTCACCCGCAAGGCGGGAACGATTGCTCGTTTCGGCCAAGAAACGGCCATCCTGCAACGCGAGCTCTCCAAGCAGAAAAACTTCCTCTCCCTGAGAAAAATTTTGAGCAGCACGCCCAACATCACCCCGTTGCTCAAGCCCTGCTTCCTGATGAGCCCGCTCTCCGTCTCCCAGTATCTCACAGCCGATACCAAACAGTTCGACGTAGTGATATTCGACGAGGCGTCCCAAATCCCCGTTTGGGACGCCGTGGGCGTTATCGCGCGCGGCAAGAGCGCCATCATCACGGGCGACCCGCACCAGATGCCGCCCACCAGTTTCTTCGGCAGAAGCCAATCCGACGACGGAGACGACACCATTGCAGAGCAGGACATGGAGAGCATCCTCGACGAATGCCTGGCTTGCGGCATCCCCCAGATGGACCTCACGTGGCACTACCGCAGCAAGTCGGAAGCGCTCATCCGCTTCTCCAACGAGAACTACTATGAGAACAAGATGACCACCTTCCCCGCGCCCCGCACGCACGACAAGGCGGTGCAGTACCACTATTGCAACGGCGTGTACGAATCCGGCGCATCCAAGAGGGTGAACCCCATCGAAGCTCGCGCCGTGGTGGACCACATTCTGGAAACGCTGCGCGCACCGGGATTCCGGTACACGGAAGCCACCAGCATGGGCGTAGTGACATTCAACTGCACTCAACAGGCACTCATCAATGAACTATTGGAGGAGGAACGCATCAAAGACCCCTCGCTGGAGCCCTATTTCTCAGGGGACGACGAACACGAATACGTCTTCGTGAAGAACCTGGAGAACGTGCAGGGTGACGAGCGCGGCGTCATCTACTTCTCCACCACCTACGGCAAGGACGCCAAAGGCAAGATGCCCGCCATGTTCGGACCGCTGAATCTGGCGGGTGGAGAAAAGCGCCTGAACGTGGCAGTTACGCGCGCTCGCTGTGCCATGCATGTATTCACTTCCATGAAGCCGGAGGAAATCAACATCTCCAAAACCAGGGCGCGCGGCGCGGCGGACCTGAAAGCATTCTTGGAATACGCGCGCAGCGGGTCCATGTCTTCTGCGGAGGAAAGCCGTCTGCGGCGAGACCGTCTAGCCGCTGCCGTTGCTCGCGAACTGCAGGAGAAAGGCTGGAAATGCGCCACGGGAATCGGCACCACGAACTACAGGGTGGACATTGCCGTGACCGACCCCAACGACGAAGAGCGGATGCTGTGCGGCATCACGATAGACGGGCCGGAGTACGCAGCATCCCACACGGCGCGCGACCGTGACGTGGTGCGCAACGGAACCATGCGGATGCACGGCTGGCGTATGCTCAACATCTGGGCAGTCGATTGGTGGCGCCATCCGCAAGCATGCCTGGACAGGCTCGTCAAGAAACTGGAAGAGTACAAGGCTGCAGGGCCGGTGGAAGAATGCGAATTGCCTACCCTGCTGGAATCAGGCGAAGCCGCTCCCGCACTTGAGGAAAGCCAGCCGGAGAAAGAGCAGGAGAAGCCGGAAGAGGTGACAGGCAAGGAATACGTTGCCTATGAGCGTATCCTGCCAATCCCCACCTTTGAAATGAGCGACACCAGCCTGATGGATGAGGTGTTCAACATCATTGACAAGGAGTCTCCCGTTTGCCTGAAATACCTGTTGCGCAGATTCGGCATTGCGCACAACAAGAGGGAGGCGAACCGCATGAATCTCATCCTCTCCCATCTGATGAGCGCCAAGCGTATCGGAAAAATCACCGACATAAGCATTGGTGACGCCCCCCCGAACGTGTTCTACTGCCCCGCGAACGAGGAAGACACAGTAACGATAACCCTGCGGCAGAAAGGACCGCGCGATTGGGATGAAATATCCGTCAAGGAGATTGCAGGGGCATCACAATTCATGCAGGGACACCTGAAGTGCATTGTCGGTAGCGATGCCCACATCAAGGGCGTGGCCTCGTTCTTCGGCTGCAAGCGCCTCACCAAGTCAACCAAGGATTTCCTGGCACAAATTGTTCTCCGACAAGCGGAACATGGCGATGTCAAACTGAATTAGACACGCACAAAAACCCCGCCGGAGCCCTTGGTGGGCGGCGGCGGGGTGGGAAAGGGTGGAACGGTTGGGTCAGATCTCGAAGAGATGGGTGACGGAATCGTTGTTGTGAATGTTCGCGATGGCCTGGGCCAGGAGGGGGGCGATGCTCACGGTGTCCACGTTCTCGCCGTAGGCCATGGGAACGGAGTCGGAGGTGAGGAGGCACTCGATGGGGCTGTCCTTGAGGCGCGCGCGGGCGGCATCGTTGAGGACGCCGTGGGAGACGCCGGCGAAGATACGGGCGGCGCCGTGCTCCTTCAAAATCTTGGCTGCGGCGCAGAGGGTGCCTCCGGATTCGGTCATGTCGTCAATCATGAGGACATCCTTGCCCTCCACGTTGCCGATGACGGCGTGAGCGTCCACCTCGGTGGCGGAGATGCGCTGCTTGGCGACGATGGCGAGCTCGGTTCCGAGGACGTTGGCGTAGCTCTTGGCGTTCTTGACGCCGCCGATGTCCGGGGAGACGACCACCAGATTGCTCATGTTGTGGACGTACTTCTCCTTGAGGTGCTTGACGAGCACGGGGAGGGAGTGGAGGTGGTCCACGGGGATTTCAAAGAAGCCCTGGATCTGGGCGGCGTGGAGGTCCATGGCGAGGACGCGGTTCACGCCGGCGGCGGTGAGGAGGTTGGCCACCAGCTTGGAGGTGATGGGCACTCTGGGCTTGTCCTTGCGGTCCTGGCGGGCATACCCGTAGAAGGGCATGACGGCGGTGATGCGGCTGGCGCTGGCGCGGCGCACGGCGTCCACCATCACCAGCAGCTCCATGAGGTTGTGGTTGGTGGGCGGGCAGGTGGGCTGGATGATGAAGGCGTCCGCGCCGCGGATGGATTCCTTGATCTGGACAAAGCTTTCACCGTCCGGGAAGGTGTTGACGGTTGCATCGCAGAGGGGCAGGCCCATGACGTCTGCAATGTTCTGCGCCAATTGTGGATGAGCGGTACCGCTGATGAGTTTCATAATGGAGCAAGGTTGCCCCTCTATTCTTGACAATTTGGCAAAAATTGCAATACTAAAGTGCAGGAGGACGGCAAATTTCACGATGGATACTGAGCCGGAGACAAATACGCAACAATGGTGGCGGCTGGGGCTGCCCGCCTGGATTGGGCTGGGCGTGTGCCTGGCGCTGCTGTGGTGGTACTACTTTTCCCTTACCGCGTACGTGGAGGGGTATGAGACGGCGTTCAGCTGGCTGACGCTGGCGTGGAACCCTGAGAACGACTTTGAGCACGGCTGGATGGTGCCGCTGCTCTCCCTGTACCTGCTGCACCATGCGTGGGGGCAGATGAAGGGCGTGGTGTTCAAGCCGAGCCTGCACGGGCTGTGGATGCTGGGGTTCGGGGCGGTTCTGGCGCTGCTGGCGGTGCGCACGCACCAGGGGCGCATAGCGGTGGGCAGCCTGCCGTTCATGCTCACGGGGCTGGTGTGGTGCTACTGGGGCGGCAAGGCGGCGGCCAAGTGCGCGTTCCCGTTCTTCTTCATCTGGCTGTGCATCCCGCTGCCGGGATTCCAGCAGGCCACGGTGGGCATGCAGCTGCTGGCCACCAAGGCGGCGCACTGGGGGGCCACGCTCTGCGGCGTGCAGACCGTGGTGGAGGGCACCAACATAGCCTCAGCCACCGGCAACTGGGATGCCTTCAACATAGCGGGCGGCTGCTCCGGCATGCGCTCGCTCATGGCGCTCATCATGATCTCCACGGCGTGGGCGTACCTGGCATCCGGGCTTTCCCTGTGGAAGCGCGTGGTGCTGGCGCTGAGCGCCATCCCGCTGTCCATCCTGGCCAACGCGTTCCGCGTGGCGAGCATTTTCGTGTTTGCGGAGTACGTGAACCCTGCGTTCGCCAGCAAGACGTGGCACGACTGGTCGGGCCTGCTGTTCTTCTTTCCCGCGAGCCTGGTGTGCCTGATGCTGCTGCACGGGCTGCTGGCGGGGGAGCTGCCGTTCCTGAAGAAGCGCAAGGTGGTGCGCCGCATCAACAACGGAAAGGAGGTGCAATCATGAGAGCGTGGATATACGGACTGCTGCCGGCGCTGCTTCTGGGCGCGGTGTTCTCCCTGGTGGGAATCATGCCCACGCAGGACGCCCTGGTGGAATCCGCCATCCGCCCGGATTTGCCGCTGGGCATCACCGCCGGAACCTGGCGCGGCGAGCGCGAGCAGGAATCCGAGGTGGAGCGCGTCACCCTGGCCGCCGACACCAAGTTCAACAAGGCCGTCTACCAATCCGTGAGCGTGAACCCGCTGCCGCCACTGTTCGCATCCATCGTCTATTCCGGCAGCGATATGAACACCTCCATCCACCGCCCGGAGCGCTGCCTGCCCGCGCAGGGGCACTACGACCTACAGACAGCGCCGGTGCAGCTCAAGCTCAAGGACGGCCGCGAGCTCACCTTCACCCGCATCCTCTCCAAGAGCTCCCAGAAGCTGGCCAACGGCAGGGAAATCACCATCCAACACGTCAACTACTACGTCTTCATCGGTCACAATGCCATCATCTCCAGCCACCTCATGCGCACGTTCCAGGACATGTACGACCGCGTGGTGCACGGCTACGTGGAGCGCTGGGCGTACTACCAGGTCGGCACCTACTACGGGGAGGTCCTGCGCGTGAGCCGCGAGGACGCGGAGAACAACCTGCGCGCGTACATCTCGGAAACCCTGTCGGACCTCATCGACTGGGACATGCTGGAGAAATAACCTCAACATTGTTATCCACCCATGGGCGGCACCAAGGACATGACCAGCCAGCTTGAGGAGGCGCGCGCGCGCCGCCAGAGCGCGTATGCCGTGCCAGAGCCCGTGGCGCACCTGGCGCAGGATTTGCTGGTGACCGCATGGGAGGGCATCCGCCCCGCGGAGCGCGCGCTGGGCAACGCCCTGCACCGCCTGGTGAGCGACGAGGCCGCGCGGCAGTTCGTGACCACGCTCTGCACGCATGTGCTGATGACCACGGACCCCGCGCTGCAGATGTCCACGCTGCGTGAGCTGGCGGGGGGCAAGAGCGAGATACCCGCCATCTTCAACAGGGCTTCGCAATGGCGGCTGCGCGCGGCGGCCATGCTGCCGGAACGTCTGGCGGCGTATGCGGTTCGGGAGGCGCACCGTGCGTTCCACTCGGTGTTCGGCGGGCTGGTGCTGCCGGCGCATGTGCGCCGCCTGATGCTGCGCGTGCACCAACTCTCCACGGACGGCCAGGGCGTGGCGCTCAATCCGCTGGTGCCCGTGGTGCGCGGCAACAAGGGCGCCGCCCAGTACATGAAAAACCTGCAGGCCGTGTTGGAGCGGCAGGATGCCGCCGGCGTGGTGGTGCAGCCCTGGCGCCTCTGCCCCAGCCTTTCCCCGTACGCGCCCGCGGAGGGCGTGCGCACGCTCGCCGCGCGCCTGCACAAAATCTTCCGCCTCTCGCTGGCCAAGGGGCGCACCCGCCCCGTCATCGTGGAAAGCGGGCTCTCCCCCACCGCGCACATGGTGGCGGAGGCCCTGACGCTCGCCCTGCAGGGGCAGGACTTAAACCGCGCGGACGTGGCCATCGAGCTTCCGGCCTACCTGGCGGGCACGCCGGCCATCCTGCGCGGGCTGGCAACGTGGGCGGGGCACCGCGCCGCCGCGGGAGCCGCGCCGCTGAAGCTGCTGCTGGTGAAGGGCGCGCACCTGGACGAGGAGCGGGAATGCACCGCCCGCCACGGCTCCGCCAACGCCGTGTGCCGCACCAAGGCGGAGACGGACGCCCGCTACAAGCAGATGGTGCATGCCGCCATGGCTGCAGACCCGCGCGCCGTCACGCCCGTCATCGGCTCTCACAACCTTTTCGACATCGCCTTCGCGCTGGAAGACTGGGCCGGCAGCGGCCGCCCCGGCATGCCGCCGTTCTGCCTGGCAGGCGGCTTGGCGAACCATGTGGCGCGCACGCTCGGCGAGCTGGGATGCCGCGTCACCCTCACCTACGGCGTGACCCCCGCGGGGCAGGACGCCGCCGCATCCCGCCACCTGCTGGACCTGGTGCACAGGCTTTCCCGCCCCGGCAGCTTCTTCTCCGCCGGGTACGACATCGACCCGCAATCGCTCATCTGGGGTCGCCTGCACAGGGAGTTCACGGAGTCCCTGACGCCGCCGGAGGAACAGCCCACCGACGAAAGCGACGGCATGTTCCACCCCACGCCGCGCGCCCGCATGTTCGACCGCAAGCGGCTCACCGCCCTGCGCCACGCGGGCGAGCGCGAGACCAACCGCTGGCAGCGCCCGCTCGTGGCGGCCGACGACGGATTCCCCGGCAGCGAGGAGCTGCCGTGCGAGCGCATCTCCACCTACAACACGGAACACGTGGACTACCGCTTCCTCGCCATGGACGACGCCACGCTGGAGAGCCTGGTGTCCGCCGCCGCGGAAGCCGCCGCCGCACCGCCGGAGCCGTGGGAGGAGCGCCGCGCGCACCTGCTGCGCTTGGCGGCGGAGCTGGAGATGAAGGAATCCACGTTCATCGGCCTGCTCATCCGCGAGTGCGGCATCACGCTGGAGGAGGCGGAGCGTGAAATCATCCTGGCCATGGATGCGTGCCGCCTGCACGTGGAGACCGCGGAGCCTACCGAGACCGGCCACGGCGTGGTGGCGGTGATGCCCGGCGACGCGCACCCGCTGGCGGACGCCGTGGGCGGCATCGCCGCCGCGTGGGTGACCGGGAACGCCGTGGTGTACCGCCCGCCGTTCGGCTCCGTGATGCTCGGCGTGCGCATTGCAGAGCTCTTCAAGCAGCAGGAGTTTCTGCCGCCGCGCCTGCTCACCGCCATCTGCACGGACGAGGCCGCCGTGCGCCTAGCCGCCAACCCGCGCATCACCGCCGTGCTGGCGGTTGCGGATGCCGCGCGCAGCGCCGCCCTCTGCACCGCCGCCGCGGGCAAGCCCGTCATCGGCGGGTGCTGCGGCAGCTCCAGCGTGTACCTGGCCGCCACCGCCAACTGGCACGCCGCCGTGCGCGACATCGCGCAAAACGTTTTCGCCCACGCCGGGCAATGCCCGGAAATGCCGCATATCGTCATCGTCCACGCCTCCGTGTACGACAACCAGGAATTCCGCAACGAGCTGCAGGACGCCGTGCGCTCCATCGCCTGCGGTCCCGGCTGGGTGGAGGGCGTGCGCATGGGGCTGCTCTCCGCCGTGCCCACGCGCGAGCAGGAGCTTCTGCTCACCGCCATGGATGCGGACGAGACCTGGCTGGTGCAGCCGCACCGCGCGGGGAAGGAGATAGCGCTGTGGTCGCCTGGCGTGCGCGCAGGCGTGGAGGCGGGAGGATTCTTCACCCAGGCCGCGCAGAACGTGCCGGCCATCGGCCTGCTGCGCGTGAAAACCGCGGACGAGGCATTCTCCCTCCAGCAGAAACTGGCGGAGGGACAGAACGCCGCCATCTACTCCCGCGACGAGGAGGAAATCCACCTGTGGGAGCGCCATGTGGAAGCCTGCAACCGCTGCGTAAACTGCATCTGCCACCCCTACCCCGGCATCCAGCCGCAGGGTGACGGTCAGCTCAGCACGCCCATGACGGGCGGGCGGCAGCTCACCGCCGCGCTTTCCGCGCCGCGTGATGCGGACGCCGCCGCGCTGTTCGGCGTGGAGCCGCAGCTGCCCGTGAAACCGTGGCTCACGCTGCAGCCCGCGCCTTCCGCGGAGGATGCGGGACGCATGCTCACCGCCGCCAAATCCATCACCGCGCAATGGGAGGCGGAGTTCGGCCGCGAGCACGTGCTGCGCGAGAACGCCATGTTCCGCACCGTGCTCTCCTACCGCCCGCTGCAACTCGCGCTGCGCGCCGAGCGAGACATGAGCGACGCCGACCTGTGCATCATGCTGATGGCCACGCTGGCCGCGGGATGCCGCGTGCAGCTGAGCACCGCCCTCCTGCGCCCGTGGATGCAGAACATGCTCTACCCCGTGGGAGTGGACATCACGGTGGAGACGCAGCAGGCGTTTGAAAGCCGCTTCGCCACGCTGGCGGGGCAAGGCATCTGCGTGCGCCAGCCCGGCGCCACGGAGGAAACGCGCCGCGCCGCCGGCATCTGCCGCCTGGAGCTCATCACCCGCCCCGTCACCTCGGATGGCCGCTCGGAGCTGCTCTGCTGCACGCAGGAGCAGGTCGTAACCCGCCGCGGCAACGCCCCCGCGGACATCCTGTAACCCCCTTCCCCGCCCATGAGAAACCGCATCTTCCTCGTCTGCCTAGTCCTGGTGCTCATATTGGCGCAGGCCATGCTGCGCAGCGTGGAGGCCAACTACCTGACCGCCGCACCCGCGGACACGTTGTTCTGCGCGCCCTCGGACTGGGGGATGGCGTGGAGCCAGGCGTCGCTCACGTTCAGCCTGCCGTTTGCGGTGTTCACGGCGGGCGCGCTGGTGGCGGCGCTCGGCGCGGGCGCGGAATGCATCGCCGGCATCTATGACAAGTTCGGCGAGTGCGAGCCCTGCAACGGCGTCTACTCGCGCCTCTCCACCTGCGCGCTCTGGTGCGGATGGCCCGTCATGGCCGCCTGCACCGCCTCCATCTTCGGCACCTTCCCGAATGCCGCCGGCGGGGCAGACTCGCTCGCGCACAGCTCCCTCTTCATCCTGCTGGCGGTATGCGCGGGCGTGGTGATGGTGTGCCACTGGCTGGCGCGCCGCTTCCAGGAAACACCGGTGGCCCCGTGGGCGTGCGTTGCCGCATTCATCACGGTATGGGACATGGGCAGGGATTTGCTGTGCGGCGGCGTTTTCTCCCACGCCTTGACCCCGGCGGCGCTTTCCTACCCGCTGGCGGGACTGGCGCTGGCATACGGCGTGCGGAAACTGTGCGGCGGCACGCCTGCATCCCGCGCGGTGGGCGCGGTGCTCATCGCGGCGGCGGTGGGCTGCGCGTGCCACTTCTTCGGGCACGGTTACCTCTTCCATTCCGACATCCCGTTCTTCGGCGCGCCGTGCTACATCTTCACCGTCCTCACCCTGGCGGTGCTCGCCGCCCTCATGTGGCTGAAATACCGCTCCCTGCCCGACGGGTTGTAAAAAAACGCCCCCGGGGTGAGGCGTGAGCGCCGGACCACAGGGGTGTGCTTGGGTGTTGAGCGCGCGCATGTGCGCGCAACTTCTGAAATGGGCATGCCGGGAAGCTCACGGCAGGGGGATAGAGTATACGAGCATCCCCCCGCCGGAGCCGGCATGGGGTCGGATGCCCGTCGACCCCATGAAGGGTTATGTTCCGCTCATGGATTTGTGGAGGCGCTTGCGCTTCCATGGATCCAGGTCGTCGGCCGCCTTGAAGTTGTAGATGGGCTTGAAGACGTCGACGACCTCCACGGAGGGCTCCAGGTGGCCGAGGATGGAATCGATACCCTTGTAGGCCATGGGGGATTCATCCAGGGTGTCCATGGAGACGGATGTGGAGTAGATGCCCTGCATGCGCTGCTGGAATTCCTCCAGCGAGAGCGTGCGGCGGGCCTCCATGCGGCTCATGAGACGCCCCGCGCCGTGCGGTGCGGAGAAGTTCCAGTCCTCGTTGCCCTTGCCGATGCCGTAGATACAGCCGTCCTGCATGTTGACGGGGATGAGCAGCTTCTCGCCGGCGCGCGCGGAGATGGCGCCCTTGCGGACGATGTTGCTCTCATGGTCGATATAGTTGTGGATGGTGTGGAACTGGTCCTGCACATCCAGGTGCAGGCGCTCCACAATCACCTTGGCCATGAGCTCGCGGTTCCGCGTGGCGAAATGCTGGCAGATGCGCATATCGTCGAGGTACCGCTCGCGCAGCTCGCCCTCCAGGTAGCAGAGGTCTGCCGGCACGGAGGGCACGCGCTCCGCGTACTCCTTGCGGTACGCGCGGATGGCGTCCTGGATTTCGGACTCGCGCCCGGCGGCCTTGTACTCCGCGATGATGCGCAGCTTGGCCTCCTTGGGCGAGGTGAGCCCGCGCACGGAGTCGATAGCCATCTGCTGGTAGATTTCGCACACCTGCTTGCCGAGGTTGCGCGAGCCGGAGTGGATGACGAGGTAGTACTCGCCGTTGGCCGCGGCGTCCACCTCCACGAAGTGGTTGCCGCCGCCGAGCGACCCGAGGCTGCAGCGCAGGCGGTCGAGGTGCTTGAGTTCGCCCAGGCAGTGCAGTGCATCCAGCTCCGGGAAATCCTCCACAATCCTACCGTGAACGTATTTCCCGGTGGGGATGTTTCGGTGCATGATGGCATCCAGCTCCGCGAAGTCCGGCTTCTGCTTGCCAAGACTCACCGTGAGCATGCCGCATCCGATGTCCACACCAACGATATTAGGAATAACCTTGTTGCCGAGATCGGCCGTGAAGCCGATCACGCAACCCTTGCCGGCATGAACATCGGGCATAATACGTACCTTCGCGTCCGCGAACGCCGGCTGCGCCAGCAGCGTCTGCAGCTGCTTGCGCGCCAGGTCATCCACGATGGAGGCATAGATTTTGATGTTCGTGTTCATTTTTGCTTTTGGGTTGTGACAAGCCGACAGCTCCGCCGCCGACTGTTGCGCATGCACGCGGGAAAGCATCATCCCGCGCGGCGTGAGGCGACAGCGGTGCCGCAGAACTTGCCGTTGTTTCTGTTCTATTCCGTCAATTCGAAACCTCGAGTGGATAAGGTAGTCTCCTTGATAGGGCGGCGGAAAATTACCACCGGAAATTGCGCTTGGCAAGCACAATTTCAAAAAAATTGCATTTTTTTGAAAAATTTACAATTTACGATTGACAATTTACAATTTGGAAAGTTCGCGCGCCTGGCGGCGCGGGGTTAGGCTTGGGCGAGGTAGTCTGCGGCGGGCACCACGTGCACGGTGCCGCACGGCAGCTCCACGGTCTCGTTCTCCCATTCCGTAACGAGCCACGCCTCCTGCAGCCCGGTTTCCTCCATGGCGGCGCGCAGGGCGCGCAGCTCGCGCTTGCGGGTGGCGGGCGAGGAGATATCCGCGCACACCTGCACCAGGCGCTTCTCGCCGTCCGGCAGCACGGCCATGAAATCCACCTCGAACCCGCCCTTGCTCTTGTAGTAGAACACGCGTTCCGTCTGGCGGCGCAGCTGCACGAACACGATGTTCTCCAGCATCTGGCCGCGGTTCTTGAGCACGCCGTTGGAGAGGGTGTCAGCCAGCGCGTGGTCCACGCAGTACACCTTGCGTAGCTCGCGCGCCTGCCGCGCCACGGAGGCGGAGTACACGTTGACGGTGAAGATGAAGTAGGCGTCCTCCAGCCATTGGAGGTATTGCGCCACGGTGGCGCGCGTGATGGGGAAGCCCAGGGCCTTGAGCTCCTCCCCCATCTTGCGGAACGAGAACACCGTGCCGATGCCGTTGAGCAGGCGGTTCACCAGGTGACGCATGGCCAGCGGCTGGGAGACGCGGTTGCGCTCGATGACATCGTGTAGCATGAGCGCGTTGTGGTACTCGCGGTGGATGAGCTTGCGCGTGTCCTCCGGCTGCCCGTACAGGGCGGGGAACCCGCCCTGCGCCTTGAAATCATCCCACGCCTTCATCTGCGCCAGGCGCCGCGCCGCGCCCCTGCCGCCGCGCTTCACACCCGCACGCGTCAGGTATTCCGCGAACGAGAACGGAAACAGCTCGCAGGAGAGCGAGCGCCCGCGCAGCTCCGTGGCTATCTCCTGCGAGAGCAGGTGCGACGACGAGCCCGTGATGAACACGCGGCAGTTCTCCTCCCGCCGCAGGCGCTCCACAAACAGCTCCCACCGCGGGTACAGCTGGATTTCATCGAAGAAGAAATACACCGTCTCACGCTTCCGCTTTTCCGGGTAGCGCCCGTAGTACGCCGTGTACAGCGCGTCCCACCCGCCCGATTGCAGCGGCAGCAGACGCTCGTCCGCAAAGTTGATGCACACGATATTCTCCCGCGGCACGCCCTCCGACAGCAGTTTCAGGATGACCGACTCCATCAGCGTGCTCTTGCCGCAGCGCCGCACGCCGATGCAGACGCTCACGATATCCGGCACCATCGGTATGCGCGTGTCGCGCGGGCTCTTGGCCGTGAACTCGCGCTCCAGCCCTTCGTCCACTACCACCTTCGCCGTTTCCTGAAATGAGGTGTCCATGCCCGCATTTTACCAAAATCGGCTTTCTTGTCAAGCCAAAAAATATAAAACGTGGCTTTCTTGGAAAGCCACGTTTTAGGAATTACGGCTCGGTTTAGATGCCAAATGTTGCCATTTTTACTACACCGAAGAGGAGCGGGACCAGCTGGAAGCGTGGAGATTTTCAAAAAACAATTCCCGCGCAGCGCGCACGGCGCGCTGCGCGGGAGCATATTCAATCAGACGCGCCATCAGGCGTCGCGCCCGTAGTCATCGCTGTAGCGTTCGATATCCTCCTCGCTGAGGATGTTGCCGAACTGGATTTCGATGACGATGACGGGGGAGTCCGAGGTGTTGGCGAGGCGGTGGCGGCAGCCCTTGGGCAAAAACACCTGCTCGCCCGGGTGCAGCTTGTAGTGGTTGTCGTCGCACTGCACGGAGGCAATGCCCTCCACCACGGTCCAGAGCTCGGAGCGGTGGCGGTGGCTCTGCAGGGAAAGGCGCTGGCCGGGCAGAATGGTGAGCTTCTTCACCACGGAGCGCGGCATGGAGTCCATCACCAGCCAGCTGCCCCACGGGCGCGTGTCGCAGTCGCCCGCGGAGTAGGTCATGGGCGGCAGGGGCTTGTCGGGCTTCTCCGGCATCACCTTGGGGAACGGGCGGATAACGCCGTTGCCCTCACCCACGCGGATGCGCGGGCTGACGATGTAGCGGATGCCCTTGGATTCCACGAGGGCCTTCTTCTCCTCGCTGCTGCCGTCTGCGTTCACGAAGAAGATATCCGGCTTGACGACATCCAGCAGCGGGGCGAAATCCAGCACCTTGCCGGTGTCCGGGCCGATGTAAACCTCTTTCACATAGCGGATGGATTCCAGCATGTAGCGGCGCTCGGCCTCGGAACAGACGGCGGGGCGGTGCTTGAGGGCGAGCACGGTGGCGTCCGAGCCCATGGAAACGTAGACGTCGCCATAGCCGGCGGCTTCCTTGAGGAAGGCGATGTGGCCGCTGTGCAAATCATCGTAGCAGCCGGAGACAAACACTTTCGGGCGGTCGCTCATGGTCTCACCTTTCCGCACGCATGGGATTGTTCAGAAAATCCTCGTAGGCCAGGCGGATGCCGTCCTCCAGCTCGGTCTTGTACCGCCAGCCGAGGGCTGCGGCCTTGGAGACGTCCAGCAGCTTGCGGGGCGTGCCGTTGGGCTTGGTGGTGTCCCACAGGATTTCTCCCTTGTAGCCCACCACCTGGGCCACAATCTCCGTGAGCTCCTTGATGGTGACCTCCTTGCCGGTGCCGGCGTTCACGGTCTCGTTGCCGCTGTAGTTGTTCATGAGGAACACGCAGAGGTTGGCGAGGTCGTCCACGTACAGGAACTCCCGCAGCGGGGTTCCGTCCCCCCAGCAGGTCACGGTGGGGCTGCCGGCCACCTTGGCCTCATGGAAGCGGCGTATGAGTGCGGGCAGCACGTGGCTGTTGGTGGGGTGGTAGTTGTCGTTCGGCCCGTAGAGGTTGGTGGGCATCAGGCTGATGTAGTCCGTCCCATATTGGCGGTTGAGGTACTCGCAGTATTTCAGCCCGGAAATCTTGGCGAGGGCGTAGGCCTCGTTGGTCTGCTCCAGGGCGGAGGTGAGCAGGCAGCTCTCCTTCATGGGCTGGGGCGCCTCCCGCGGGTAGATGCAGGATGAGCCGAGGAATTCCAGCTTCTTGCAGCCGTTCTGCCACGCAGCGTGGATGACGTTCATCTCCAGCACCATATTCTCGTACATGAAATCCGCAAGGGCGGAGCAGTTGGCCACAATGCCGCCCACCTTGGCGGCGGCCAGGAACACGTACTCCGGCTTCTCTTCCGCGAAGAATGCCTCCACGGCATCCTGGCGGCAGAGGTTGAGCTCCGCATGCGTTCTGGTGACGATGTTGTCGTATCCCTGCCGCCGGAGTTCACGCACGATGGCGGAGCCCACCATGCCGCGGTGGCCCGCCACGTAGATTTTCGCGTTTTTCTCCATCATGGCTCAGGCGTGGTGGATTTTCTTCACGTACTCCATGTCGTGCCGCACCATGATGCGCACGAGCTCGGAGAGCGGGGTCTTCTGCGGGTTCCAGCCCAGCTTGGTGCGCGCCTTGGTGGGGTCGCCCAGCAGCTGCTCCACCTCGGCCGGGCGGAAGAACTTGGGGTCCACCTCCACCAGCACGCGGCCCGTCGCCACGTCGATGCCCTTCTCGTCCACGCCCTTGCCCTCCCAGCGCAGCTCAATCCCGGCCTCCTTGAAGGCCATGGTGCAGAACTCGCGCACGGTGTGCATCTCGCCGGAGGCAATCACGTAGTCGTCCGGCTCGTCCTGCTGCATGATGAGCCACATGCACTCCACGTAGTCCTTGGCATAGCCCCAGTCGCGGCGGGCGTCCATGTTGCCCATGTAGAGCTTGTCCTGCAGGCCCTGCGCGATGCGTGCGGCGGCGAGGGTGATCTTGCGGGTGACGAAGTTCTCGCCGCGGCGCTCGCTCTCATGGTTGAAGAGGATGCCGTTGACGGCGAACATGCCGTAGGACTCGCGGTAGTTCTTGGTGATCCAGAAACCGTACTGCTTGGCCACACCGTACGGGGAGCGCGGGTAGAACGGCGTGGTCTCCTTCTGCGGCACCTCCTGCACCAGGCCGAACAGCTCCGACGTGGATGCCTGATAGATGCGGCAGGTCTTCTCCATGCCGAGGATGCGCACGGCCTCCAGGATGCGCAGCGTGCCGATGGCGTCCGCCTCCGCGGTGTACTCCGGCACGTCGAAGCTCACTTTCACGTGGCTCTGCGCGGCCAGGTTGTAGATTTCCGTGGGCTGCACCTGCTGCAGGATGCGGATGAGCGAGGAGGAATCCGTCATGTCGCCGTAGTGCAGGTTCACATGGCGGGGCTTCTTCTGGTCTCGCACCCACTCGGTGAGGTACAGGTGCTCGATGCGCCCGGTGTTGAAGCACGAGGAGCGGCGCAGCACGCCGTGGACCTCGTAGCCCTTTTCAATCAGGAACTCCGCCAGGAACGATCCGTCCTGACCCGTAATGCCGGTAATCAATGCTACTTTTCTCATGGTGGAAATTGAATTGACGCGGCATTCTATCCGCAAACCGATATGTGTCAAGTCCTATTCCCGCCATTTTTCTAACAATTATGACGAAAAGAAAGCAAAGGGCATATGGCACGGATAATTGTCGGCGGTGCGCGCCCGTTCCAATGGCGCCCTCCCACTTTAGGCTTGAACCGCGTGGGCGGGCTGTGCTATATAGGCACCGTATGGCAGCGGATTTCAGTATCGGCAAGGAGGAGCTGGCGGACGCCATTGTGGAGCTCAACTCCATGAGCCCGTGCGATGGCGTCATCATGACCCGCAGCGGCGAGGTGAAGGCCGGCTACGAGGCGGACGCCGACTTCCTGTGCATGCTGATACCCGCGCCCGTGCTGGCGCGCCAGCTCACGGCGGACGGCCTGTCGTCCTACAAGGGCAAGGAGCTGCGCAAGTGGGCGGAAGCCTACGACGCCGCGCCCCTGTTGGAGAAGGTGGCCGCCGCCAGATAAAATGAAAAAAGCTTTCCATTCATACCTGCCATGAATACACGTCTCATTCCCGTACTTGCCCTGGCCGCCCTGGTGGGCACCGCACCCCTGGCGCAGGCCGACAGCGACGCCAAGGAGGACCGCCTCACCGCCAAGGCCCTCAAGGCCGACAGCAAGGCTTTCATGAAGCGCCAGAAAAAGGCCGTCTCCATCGTCAAGGGCATCCACGACAACAAGGGTGCCGAGCGCGCCTACCAGCAGGTGCAGAAGCTCTACGGCCTCGGCGGCAAGAAGGACACCGCCATGGGCAGCAAGAGGGACCCCAACGCCGCACCCGGCAAGCTGGAGCTTGACGAGAAGTCCCAGGCGCAGTACGACAAGCTCATGGACTCCCTCTCCACGGAGGAGGGCCGCATCCGCGACGAGGGCGTGGATGCCAAGGAGCTGGACGACCTGCTGCTCATCATCCGCAACGCGCGCCCGTGAGCGGGAATCAGCGCGGGGCGTTTTGGCCGCCGATGAGCAGGACCATCTCTCCCTTGGGGGGATGGGCGGTGAACTCCGCCAGCAGCTCCGCCGCGGAGCCGCGGTGGTAGGTCTCGTACACCTTGGTGAGCTCGCGCGCCACGCAGACGGGCACGGCGGGGTCGATTTCCGCCAGGGCCTGCACAGTCTTGACGATGCGGAAGGGGGATTCGTAGAAGATGCTGGTGTGCTCCGCCAGCACGGCGGCTT
>JAUNNT010000062.1 GCA_030531305.1 Akkermansia sp. | reverse complement strand
AGTACCTAGTACATCCCATCAGGCTTTAATCCTGTTGGTGCGGCGGGAGTTGGGGTCGGTGATGAGGGTCCAGGCCTTTTGGAGGCCGGAGGACTCGAAGTAGTCGAGCTTCTGGAGCTCCTCCATCTTGGCGTTGACCTTGTTCTGGAGCCTGGCCCATTCCTCCAGCTGGGCATCAGTGCCCTTGGTGGGGATGGGGAGGAGGGTGAAGGTGCGGGAGAGCTTGTTGGCCACCTGGGAGGCGGATTTCTCATCCGTGATGGACTCCAAGAGGGTTGCAGCCTCCTCGAGTGCGGCGAATTCGCGCTTGAAGTTGAATTCCCAGTCCACCTTCTTGTTGGCGTTGCGCTTTTCCTCGCGGGCCTGCTTCTTGGCCTCGCGCTTCTCCTCGCGGGTCATGCCGTCGTACTCGTGCGCGGCGGGCACGGGCAGAGGAAAATAAACAAGCGCGGTGGCAGCCGACAACAGGAAATGGGATGTGAACCCTCTCATGCGCATCATGCTACCACCGCGCCGCGGTTGTGTCAAACTTGGAACGTCCTACCTGCGGCCGCCGTGACCGCCGCCGCGGTGCCCGCCACCCATGCCGCCGTGGCTGGGCGTGCTGCGGGATGCACCGCCGCCGAAGGAGGGCGACGAGGTGCGGCTGGCGCTAGACGGAGCGGAATGCGTGGTGGGCCTGCTGCCGCCGAGCGCTCCGCGGTTGGAAGCGCCGGGGCCGTAGCTCCTGATGGCGCCGCCCTGGGGTGTGCGGGCACCCTGCATGCCCCTGTTCTGCGTGCGCTGCTGGGGCATGGCGTTGTTCCACTGGGCGGGCTGGGTTCTCATGGCACGGGAGTTCCCGCGCTGCGGAGCGTTGCCCTGCATGCCGCGCCCGGCGGGCTGCTGCATGTTGTTCCTACCGTTGTGCGGGGCCTTCACGCCGCCGTTGTGGCCGTCCCGGGGATTCATGCCGCCGTTGTGGTGCGCGTTGCCGTTGTGCGGGCCCTGGGCACCGTGCATGGGGGGACGTCCGCTGTCCGGCACGCCGCGGTGGCTGGGCTCCTTCACGCGCACGCCCTTGCCGGGATGCGGGCCGTCGTGAGCCGGGCGCATGTGCGGCTGGTGTCCGCGCGGGCAGCGGTCCGGTGCCCAGCACTTGTGGTAGTGGTGCGGGCAGTAGTGCACGTACACGTCGTGGTGGTGGCACCAATGGGCGCAACCCCAGTACGGCAGGTAGTACGCGGTGGTGAGGGCGGCCAGGGTGAAGATGGCCACGCCGGCGGCGGTGTAGCCGTACACCGGGCGCCCGTAGCTGTAGCCGTAGATGGGATAGCCGTCGGCATCATAGCTGGCGCTGGTCCATTCCACGGAGGTGGACACCCCGCCGGGGCCCACGCCCACCGCCACGCCGCCGTACGTGGGGTACGCCGTGTAGCACGAGGTTACCAACAGGGAAGAACAGGCCAGTGCGGCCACCAGTATTCCGTTTTTCATTTTCATTTTCATTGTTTGGAAGGGGGAGACGGTTGCGCTCCCCGGCTTTCATCCGTTCAGGCGCGCCGCCTATCAGTTTTTGTTTTAAAGTTGTAACTATTTTTCTCGGCGGCTGTCATACCCGCGCCGTTTCTACATCTTACCGCACGCGCGCGAGGGTGTCCACCACTTTTTTGGCTGCCCGCGCGGATTTTTTTTGGAAAAAACGCGTTGTTTTGCTTGACGCGGCGGAAAAGCGGGGTATAATATGCGCTCCGAGAACTTAACCTCAGACGATCTTATGTCCAGAATCTGCAATATCACGTTTGCCATGCCGCACAAGGGCCGCCGCATCCACCGCTCCGGTCTTGCCAAGAAGAAGGGCGGTATCGGTCGCCACGTCACCAAGACCGTGAACCGCACGGTGTACCCGAACCTCCAGGAGAAGCGCATCTGGGTGCCCGAGCTCAACGGCGGCAAGGGTGGCTACATCCGCATGAAGCTTTCCTGCAAGGCGCTGCGCACCATCTCCAAGAACGGGGCGCTCAACACCTTGAAAAAGGCGGGCATCCTGTACTGATTGACTTTTTTTTGAACGGTAGCGGCCCCTGCGGTGTCTTACCACCAAGAGCAGGCGCCAATGCCGGGAGAAGAAGGCCCCGAGCGGCGAGCGCCGGCAGTAGTGAATCCAAACATACACCCATAAGTAAAGATCATGACTCCGCAACATACGAAAATCGCTCTTCGCATCAACGATGAGAACCTCAACCACCACCTGTGGAACAACCGCGGCGTGTGGTGGTGCCACGTGACCGTCCACAAGCCTGATGCCACGGCGGAACGCCTGCGCTTCTCGCTGAAGACGCGCGACATCGAGAAGGCGCGCCGCCTGCGCGACCGCATCTTCGAGGACATCCAGCGCCATTTCGGCATGGCGCTCTAACGGAGCACGGGCAACCCTGACAAAATCATTTCAGGCGCGCCGACCGATTGGTCGGCGCGCTTTTTTTGTGCAACCGACCGGGCAGGCCACGTAACAACTCAGCGCTGGCGCGGATGGAGGGCGGCCTTGTCTTTAAGGGTAGCGTTGAGGAGGTTGATCAGCTCCTGCAACTTTTCCGGCTGCTCCTGCGAGAGGTCGTGGCTCTCCGAGATGTCTTCACGGAGGTTGTAGAGCTCGTATTTGTCCGTCTCAGCGAAGTGGATGAGCTTGTAGTCGCCATACACGATGGCGGATTGCGGGGAGTAGATGTTGCCGAGGGCGTGGGGGACCCAGTTGTGGGGGAAGTGGAAGAGGATGGGGCGCGGGAATGCGGGGGCGGGGTTCCCGCGCAGCTGCGGGACAAGGGAGACGCCGTCCACGGTTTGCACGGTGGGCGGCAGCTGGGTGTAGCCAGCCATCTGGAGGATGGTGGGGAAAAGGTCCTCGCACACCACGGGGGCGGTGCAGATGCTGCGCGGGCGCGTGGTGCCGGGCCAGCAGACGATGAGCGGCACGCGGATGCCACCCTCGTAGCAGGTGCCCTTGCCGCCGCGCAGTGGGAAATTGGAGAGCGTGTCGCCCAGGCGGCCGCCCTCCGCGCGCGCCAGGCCGCCGTTGTCCGACATGAAGATGAGGACGGTGTTGTCCCGCAGACCGCGCTGCCGGAGCCATTGCATGAGGTCGCCGAGGCTCTTGTCCATGCCTTCTATCAGGGCGGCGTAGTTGCGCTCAGCCTCGCTCCAGGGGTGGCCGTCGTGCAGGTCGTCGTAATGGAAGCGAGCATCGTGCGCGCGCTCGTCCAGCGGGCAGTGCACGGCGTAGTGCGCCATATACAGGAAGAAGGGTTTGCCCGCGTGGCGGGGGTCGGCGGTGGCCTGCTGAAGGGTCGCGATAGCTTCCCGCGTGAGGGCCTCGGTGAGGAAGACGTCGTTGTCGCGGTATTCGGGCTTGTCCATACCGCGTACGGTGAAGGCGCCGGGGCCGTATCCGGTCTTGCCGCGGTAGTCGGCGAGGCCGCCAATCTCCGAGCCTGCGATGTTGTAGTCGAAGCCGAAGAGCGTGGGATTGGCGCCGGGTGTGTCCTTGGCTCCCCAATGGGCCTTGCCGCAATGGATGGTGACGTATCCCCTCTGGCGCAGCAACTCCGGCAGCGGCGTGCAGACCGCGTAGGGCTTCTGCATGCGGTAGGAGAACGGCTCTTCCGTGAGCGGGTGGCGGCTCCCGCCCTGCGGGGCGGTGCCCTGCGGCTGGATGCCGTTCACGCACCAGTCCCGCGGCGGCAGCATGGGGCAGTTCGGCTCGTCCGTCTCCTTGTCCCGCTGGAGGGTCCAATTGGTGACGCGGTGGCGTGCGGCGTTCATGCCGCTGATGATGCTGCAGCGGGAGGGAGAGCAGACGGGTGCGGCGTAGGCGCGGGTGAACATCATGCCCTGGTCCGCCAGGCGCAGCATGTTGGGCGTGCGGTACCGCGCGTTGAGGAACACAGGGCGCGCGGAGCCGTCGTCCGCCCGCCAGAAGGGCACGGAGGAATCCTCCCATCCCATGTCGTCCACCAGGAAGAGGATGATGTTGGGCTGCCGCGCGTGCGCCGCGAAAAGCGCGGCCACCGCGAAGGCGCACAAGCTGGACAATGCGCGGCGCATGGCGGGAAAGGGAATCAGCCCTTGCGGGGCTTGCGGCGGCCGTGGGACTCGTCATTCCACTCTGCGGTGGCGTACTTGGAAGCCACCAGCTCCTCCACCGCGGCATCAAATCCGGGGAAAGGCTCAGCGCCCTCCACCGCGTTCACCCGCGGGGCGAGCCCCTGTGCCAGCAGGCGCTCCCAACCGGGCGCGGGCGTGCATTCCTGAATGAGCCCCTGGTGCAGCACTGCACCCTTGCGGCGGCGCTGCCCCGCCCCCGCGAGCTTCTGCCCGGCGGCGTCCACAATGTCGCTCTTCACCGGGCTGGCCCAGCAGGCGCGGCCGCCGTCCGGCGCATCCTCGGTGAGCAGCGTGCACGGCACGCCGCTGGCGGCCAGGGCCTTGGCCAGCGCGCCGTGTATCCACAGGTAGAGCCGGTCCGCCATGGGGTAGACCACGCCCTCTTGTGCCGGAAGCGTGACCGTGTAGGTGTAGCCCTTGCGGTGGTCCACGATGCCGCCGCCGGTCCAGCGGCGGATGTATTCCTGCGCGCCGGGGAAGATGGAGGCAGCTTCCGACGCGGTGTCGAAGTAGCCGAAGCTGACGGCGGGCAGCGCCCAGCCGTACACGCGGAGCCAGGCCTCCTGGCGGGTGGAGAGCAGCTCGTCCGCCGCCATGTTGTGCCAGCCCGCGCGCGGCACGGGGTCGATCCACAGGTTGATGCACTGCGGCAGGGCATCCATGCCGGCATCCGGCATCTGCATGGGCGCGGCCTCCATGGCGCTTACAGCGGCTGCGGCGGCATCACCGTGGTGGAGTAGGTGCGCGTGTAGCGGTGGAAGAAGTCCGCGGCCTTGGGGGCACGGCGGCGCTTCTGGCGCACCTGCTCGATGATGTTGGCGCCTTCCTCCGTGAGCACGGTCATGGAGATGTTCACGCTGTCGATGACGGGGTTGTAGAGGATCTGCCCATCCACCTCGATGCGGTCGCCGAACACCTCAATCTCCTTTTCCTTGCCGTTGGAGTTGATGACGGGCACCACGGTGGTCTGGTAGTTGGGGTACCCGCGCTCGGGGTCTCCCTTGCCGGTGGAGTGGCGGATGGTGAAGGTGACGTTGAACTCCACGATGTCCTCGCAGAGGAAGTGCTTCTCGTCCTCGGCCTCGTACGGGGCGTAGGCGGTCTTGAGGTTGAGGGTGCCCAGCAGGCGCTCGAAGGTGGTGCGCGGCGGCACCAAGTGGCGGTACAGCGAGAAGCGCGGGAATATCTGCTCTCCCCTGCTGTCCTTGTTGGCCGGCAGGTTGAGCACCTGGTCGCGGTACATCAGGCGGTAGCCCACGCACATCACGTCGCCCTGGGTCTCGTTGTTGTGGGCTCGGGCGTCACGGTAGGCGCGGCGCAGGGAGGGGTTGCTGCTGACGGTGGGGTTGCGGTCCACGGTGCTGGTGAAGAAGACGCACTGGGCGGAGCGGGGTATCTTCATGTCCTTGCCGAGGGCCTTCTGCTCCTTGTCCGCGCGGCCGAAGAGCCACTCGTAGCGGTTGTCGCCGATGCGCATCTGCATGGCCTCGAAGTCGTGGGAGACGCAATCCATGGCAATCCTGGCGCGGGAGCCGGTGCTGATGTCCTCCTGCACGAGGCGCCAGATATCGATGCCCTTGGTGGTCATCTGCATGATCACGAGCACCAGGATGGCCGTAATGGCCATGGCGGTCATGAGCTCAATGAGCGTGAAGCCGCGCTTGACGATGTGGGAAAGATTCTTCATGGCTTATCGGCGGAAGGTGAGGTTGGCGGAGAAGGCGGGGCGGCCGAGGCGCTTCCAGGGCTTGTTCTTGTAGCGCGCGGGGTTGGGCGGGGCCATGATGTAGAAGTCCGCGCGGTAGTAGACGATGGCGCCGCGGACGGTGTTGTTCTCCTCGATGATGAAACGCTCCGGGGACTGTGCGCCCTTGATGGTGCCGGGCTTGGCGGCCACCTTGAAGGTGCCGTTGGGCTGGGGCTCCAGCTCGGTCATGCGCACCACGAACACATTGCCCACGGCATCCTTGATTTCCTTGCTGTGCACGGGGTCGTCCATCGGGCAGGCGATGGTGACCAGCTGGGTGTAGGCGTTGGGCTGGTTCTGGTTGGCGGGCAGCGCGGGGTAGGTGCCGTCAGGGCGCACGCCCTCGCGGGTGTCCGCGCGGTAGGAGAAGATGACGATGGCGGAGCTGGGCTTGTCGCACTTCTGCATCCAGTAGAACGCCTTGTCGAAGGGAGAGATGAAGCTGGTGGGAGTGGAGGTCTGCGCGGTCTGGGAAGCCTGCTGGTTGCCGCGCAGGGTGTTCAGCTCGGTGCGCAGGACGGTGGTGATGCGTTCCGCCTCCTGGCGCGCCAGGGCCTGGCGAATCATGCCGCGCGCCGGCACGAACACCACCAGGAACAGGGAAAGCAGCACGCCCACAAGGCCGATGGCCAGCAGCGTCTCCACCAGCGTGAAGCCGCCGCAACGGGTGCTCAGGTTGATTTTCTTCATGTCAGGTAAAGGGGGAGGTTACTGTTGAATGGTCTCGTCGATGGTGCGGAGGCGGGTGGTGTTGCCGTTGGGCCAGACGACCACGCCCTTGGCGCCGGCGGGGCGCTTGAGGTTGTCGGTGGAGGCGGGGACAATGCCGTCCTTGGCGGACTTGCCGGAGCCGGGGTGGCCGTAGATGAAGACCATGCGCTGTGCGCGCGTGGGGTTGCCGGGGGAGGCGCCGGGCGCGGCGAAGCGGCCCTTCTCGTCAAACTCGATGCAGTAGATCTTGGTGGAGCCCTTGTTGGAGAGGCGGGCGGAGTCCTGCCCCAGTCCGTCCTCGCCGTCCATCCACTCCACGGGGCGGCTGTAGTGCGGGCTGAAGTACACGCCGCTGGGCAGCATCACGCCGGCGGAGGTGGACACCCATTTGCCCTTGTGCACCACGTCCGTGCCGTCGGCTCCCGCTCCGTTGCCGTCGTTCTTCCTGAACATCTGCACCGTCATGAAGCGCAGGTGGCGGGAATCCCGGGCCGTGGCGGAGTTCGGGTCGTTGGCGATGATGATGCGGGTGTAGGTGTCGTTGCCCTGTGCGGTGGCGCGGGCCTCGCGCACCAGGGATTCCATCATGTCGATGGCGCTGTCCATGCTGCGGCCCTTACCGGGGTCGCGCAGCACGCTGGCGGCCATGACCATCATGAGGCTGATGATGGCGATGACGACCATGAGCTCGATCATGGTGAAACCGGCTGTGATTCTCCTGCAGAAGCGTTTCATAAGCTGAATGGGCCGAACGTGAATTCGGCTAGTGGCAAGATACCACAAATTCCCAGCGGGGGCAATCATTTTTTGCACGCCCGCGCACGGAAAGGAGACTTTTTTAGCATTGACGAAACGGCTGAAATAGGGTATACGGCGCGGCATGAGCATCCTTGAATCACTGATTATGGGTTTGGTGGAAGGTCTTACGGAATACCTTCCCGTGAGCTCCACCGGGCATCTCATCATCACGCAGTACCTGCTGGGCATGGAGGATTCTGATGCCATGAAAGCCTTTGAGATCTGCATCCAGGGCGGCGCCATCCTGGCGGTTCTGGGACTGTATTTCCAGCGTGTGGCGGCCATGGTGCGCGGCGTGCTGGGCAAGGATCCCGCGGGCTTCCGCATGCTGGTGAACACCATTGTGGCGTTCCTGCCGGCGGCGGTCATCGGCCTGCTGTGCAACGACTACATCAAAGGCTACCTGTTCAACGCGCCCACGGTGATGATATCCTGGGCGGTGGGCGGCATTGTGATTCTGCTGTACGTGCAGGCGCGCAACAAGTCCGGCAAGGGATTCGGCGGCGCGCCGCTGGAGCAATTGACGTGGAAGGGTGCGCTGGGCGTGGGCTTCATGCAGTGCATCGCCATGTGTCCGGGAGTGAGCCGCAGCCTGATGACCATGCTGGGCGGCCTGTGCGTGGGCCTGAGCGTGGCGGCGGCGGTGGAGTTCAGCTTCATCCTGGGCCTCATCACGCTGGGGGCGGCCACCTGCCATGATGCAGTGAAGTACGGCTCCCACATGGTGGAGGACATCGGCTGGGGGCCGATGATAGCGGGCACGGTGATGGCCTGGGCGAGCGCCTGGGTGGCGGTGAAGTGGATGGTGGGCTACCTGAACAAGCACAGCCTGGCCATCTTCGGCTGGTACCGCCTGGCGGCGGCGCTGGTGATGCTGCTGCTCATCCTCAACGGCTTTGAGGTGAAGCAGGAGCAGGAACCCGCAGAGCAGCCCCAGCCCGCGGAGGTTCAGGAGTGAAAGTTTTTGCGACATGCACAACGACCGCGAAAATTTGGAGAAGATCCGCGACGAACTGAGCACACAGTCAAAAAAAGGCTTGTGTTCATGGAAGGGCGCGCTTATCATCATCCTGAGTCTGGCGTACCTTGCGAGCCCGATTGACCTGATACCGGATTTCCTGCCTGTTATCGGACAAGCCGATGACCTTGGCGTTATCATCTTCGATATCCTGTACATCATCCGCGAATACCGCCGGAGCAAGACAAACTAACCAACCAATGCCATGGCACAAGAAAACAAAAGCAACAAATGGGGCTGCATCACCGTCATGTTCCTGATAGCGGCCCTCACCGCCCTCGCATGGAAGGGAATGGACGAAACAATCGACATCGTGAAACGCCCCATAGACATCGTTGAGGCCATCGGCAAGGGGATCACAAACACGCTTGACCAAGTCCTGAACCATTACAGGGATGTTGTGATTGTCCGCACGGAAAAAGGCAGGAACATCCTTGAGCTCACCACGTACGAGAAAGAAATTGAAAGCGAGCACGAATACACCAACACCAGCTGGGGAAGCACAAAGAGAATCAAATACACCAGGAAATATACGGCGAAGTACGGAGCCGACCTCACACAAACACCCGTGAATGGGGATTTGAGGATTGAATACAAAATCATCGTTGCCAGCCTCACTCCCAACGGGGAACCCGACATCGAATCTGAGAACGGCTGGTGGAACAAGCTTACCGACGAAGAGCGGGCGAAAGTGGAGTACGAGGCCGAAGAGTATGCCAAGCGCGTGGCCTTGAAGGACCACGCAGCCGTACAGATTGCAGAGCAACGCATCGACAAGTTCATTCAAGAAAAGTACGGGGAGAACGGCAAGCACAAGGTGTACAGGAACTGATTGTACCCCCGCGCACCCATGGTGCGTTGATGAACATCCCCACCGCAAAGGAATTGAGGTTCAGGAGTAGTCCCCTGCCCTGCCCACCATTTGCATGAGCTCCTCCGCGGAGAGGTGGAGCAGGAGTTTCTCCATGCCGCCGGAGAGGAGGGCGTCCGCCATCTCGCGTTTGCGGGTGAGCATGTGGTGGATGTTTTCCTCAATGGTGCCGCGGCAGATGAGCGGGTGGATGATGACGTGGTTCTTCTGGCCGATGCGGTAGGCGCGGTCGCTGGCCTGGTTCTCCACGGCAGGGTTCCACCAGCGGTCGAAATGGATGACGTGGCGGGCGCGGGTGAGGTTGAGCCCGGTACCGGCGGCCTTGAGGGAGAGGATGAAGAAGGGCGGGCCGCCGGGGTGCTGGAAGCGCGCCACCAGTTCCTGCCGCTCGGCAATGGGCGTGCCGCCGTGCAGGGTGAGCCCCGGCACGCCGAAGATGCCCGCCAGGAAATCGTGCAGCGGCTCGATGATGCTGCGGTACTGCGTGAACACCAGGCATGCGTCCCCCGCGGCGGCAATACCGCGCGCCAAATGCGCCAGCCGCTGCATCTTGCCGCTCTTTTCGGGGTCGTAGTAGGTTTCGCCGAGATACTGCGCGGGGTGGTTGCAGATTTGCTTGAAGCGGCCGAGGATGGGCAGCACGAGGGTGAGGCGCGTCTGCGGGTCCGGCTCGTTGACCACGGCCTGCAGGTTGGCGACCTCGCGCGCGTAGAGGGCTGCCTGTTCCGGGGTGAGCAGGCAGTAGGCGGGCTGCTCCGTCTTTGATGGCAGCTCCGGCAGCAGCTTGGGGTCGCTCTTGAGGCGGCGCAGCATGAACGGGCGCACCAGGCGGCGCAGCGGCGCATAGTCCGTGCCGAGCTTCTGCACCATGGCGTTGAATTCTTTTTCATTGCCGAGCAGGCCGTGGTTGAGGAACTCGAAAAGGCTGCGCAGCTCGGAGAGGGAGTTCTCCACGGGCGTTCCGGTGATGGCCACGCGGCGCGGCGAGCACAGCTGCAGCATGCTGCGCGTGCGCTGGGAGTCCGCGTTCTTGATGGCCTGCGCCTCGTCCAGCACCAGCGCGGGAAGCTCGGTTTGGGACAGCAGCTCCGCCGCGCGAGTGGCGATGCCGTAGGTGGTGAGCGCCACATGCCCGCGCCGCAACAGCCATGCGGGGTTGCCGCGCAGGTAGTCTGCATCCTGCCGCGAGAGCGCGTAGGGGTGCATGACCACCACGCGCAGCTGCGGGGCGAAGCGCTGCAGCTCCTCCTGCCAGTTGGTGATGAGCGATGCCGGGGCCACGATGAGCGCGGCGCGCGCATCCAGCGCGCCCTGCGCATGCAGGTGCGACAGCCACGCGATGACCTGCAGGGTTTTGCCCAGCCCCATGTCGTCCGCCAGGCACGCGCCGAACCCGGCCTCCGTGACGTTGAGCAAGAAGCGCACGCCATCCCGCTGGTACGCGCGCAGGGTGTCGTTGAGCTTGGGTGTGAGCACAGGTTCGCGCTGCCCGAAATGCAGGTTGGAGAGGGCGAGCGCCAACTGCGCGCCCATGGCGGTATGCATGCCGTCCTCCTGAGGCGGGAGGTTGGGCAGGGCCTCGCTGCGCTTGCCGAGAAGGTAGCGCAGGCCCGCCAGCAGCGGGATGCCGCCCGCCGCCATGCGCGTTGCCTGCCGCCAACTCTCCAGCAGCCGCGTGAGGCGCTCCTTGTCCAGTCGCACCCACTCGCCGCGGAAGCGCACCAGGCCGTCCTCGCACGCCAGCAGCTCTTGCAGCTCCTCCTCCGTGAGGCGGCGGTCGCCCAGCACCACCTGCGGCACGAAGCGCAGCAGCGAGCTGATGTTCACGGACGGCGCGCGGTCCGGCTTGGACGAACCATCGCCGCCGGCGGCGACATCCAGCTGCACCTCCAGCTCGGCGCGCGGCGGGCGCGTTTTCCAAAGGTTGACGATGCGGGTCTCGATGCCGTGCTCCTCCAGCAGGGGCATAGCCTCCAGGAAGGCGTACGCCTGGCGCGCGTTCCACCCGCAGGGACGGTACACGGCCTGAGAGTTGATGAGCTCCGCCAGAAACGCGTTCTTCTCAGCTACCGCCTTGAGCGGCTGCAGCAGCGCCAGCAGCGCGGCGGAATCACCCGCGCACATCTGGGATGCCAGGCCGAGCGGCGCGTGCCGCGGCTTGCCGTCCTGCCCCGCCTTGTGGATGAACGTGGCGAGGAACGCGAACGGCTGGCTCTCCGCGGTCTCTCCGGCGTTCTCCGCCAGATGGAAGCAGAGCATGCCGAGCTGCTGCCAGCCCTCGCCCAGGCGGCAGAGCCAATCCTCCACCGTGGCGCAGCTCTCCCGCTGCGCGGCCTCCGCCAGCGCGCCCTCCAGCCCGCCGAACCACCCGCGCAGCATGCCGGCCGACACCTCCCCGCCGTACAGCGGCGGCATGCCCTCCAGCAGCGCCGCAGCCTCCTCCGGCGCGGGCACCAGGCACGCCGCGGCGGAGGATTCGTCCTCACCGCGGCGCAGTGCGCGCAGGTAGCGCATGAGCCGCTCCTGCGCCTGCTGCCGCAGCCATGCCAGGATGGGCGCGCTCCCCGCCGGCAGCCCGAAATGCAGCAAATCCAGCATACCCGCCGCCACCGACTTGCGGAACGCGCGCTCCAAACGCGGCATGCCCCCCGCCGGCACCACGGCGGGGCTCCCCGATTGTATGGTCAGCGACAGCATCATGGGTATCCTTCCCCATTCTATGCCACCCCGCCCCTTTTCTCAATGACAAACTGACTCCCCCTCCCGATGAATTCTCCCTCCGAAAAGTGGCACCAAAGGACAAATTCTCCCTCCGATTTTTGGCTCGGACAGGTCAAAACTCCCTCCGAAAAGTGGCAGAAGCATGGTAAAACTCCTACATAAAAGTGGCAGCAATGGGTCAAATCTCCTACATAAAAATGGCAAACGTCATGCATAAATCATTGATTTTCGAGGATTCTGACAACACGTCGCGAAAAAAGCAGGGCCGCCTTTGTGTGGGCGACCCTGCGGGTTGGATGAAATGTTGATTGGGGTTAGGCCTCTGCGGGGGCTTCCTCTGCGGGAGCGGGAGCTTCCTCCACGGGGGCCTCCTCCTTCTTGGGAGCCTCGGCCACCTCGCCCTTGACGTCCAGGGAGACCTTGATGGTGGCGGTGACCTCCGGGTGGAGCTTGGCGGGAATCTCGTACACGCCAGACTTCTTGAGGGGCTTCTCCAGGTCGATGCTGTGGCGGTCGATCTCGATGCCGAGCTTGGCCAGGCCCTCCGCGATCTGCTGATTGGTGATGGCGCCGAACACCTTGCCGTTCTCGCCGGCCTCCAGGACGAGGTCCACGGTGACCTCCGCAATCTTGGCGGCAATCTCCTTGAAGTTGGCGAGCTCTGCGGCCTCGCGCTCGGCACGCTTCCTCTGGAGCATGTTGATGAAACGCTGGTTGGCGGGAGTGGCCTCAAACGCGAGCCCCTGGGGGATCAGGTAGTTGCGGCCGTAGCCAGCCTTCACGGTAACGAGGTCGGCTTCACAGCCCAGACCTGCAATCTTCGTAGCGAGAATAACTTTCATGTTAGCCATAATCAGTATATTCGGGTTAGGTGGCGGAAAGGTACACCGTGCGCGCCGCCTTGTCAAGCAAAACTTGCGCCGCACACATAAAAAAACGCTCGCGCGGGGGCGGTGGGGTGTGGTAGGATGGGTGGGGACATGACGGGACTGCGTTCTCAATTTTGCGGCGTGATAATGGGCAAACTGCTGGTCACCGCCACCTTCCAGCGGCTGGCCGAGCTTGTGGTTGCCATGACGGGCATGGTGGCGGCCGCCCAGTTCTACGAGGAGGACGGCATCTCCGTCATCAACCTCACGCTGCCCGTGCTGGCGCTCGGCCTGCTGCTCAGCGTGCTGAACGCCACGGGGGCGGGCTACCGCTACTCCTACGAGCTTGGGCGGTGCAACGAGACGGAGGCGTACCGCCAATACGGCCAGGCGGTGATATTCTCCGTGGTGTCGGGCCTGGCGCTGGCGCTGGTGTGCTATCTTGGGCGGGATGCGTACTACACGTTCATGGGGGTGTCCGACAAGCTGTACCCGCTGTTCTACGAGTATTGGCCGTACCTGTTGCTGCTGCTGGTGGTGGACCCGCCGCTCACGCTGCTGCAAACGGTCGTCTACAACGACGGCGACTCGCGCACGTGCAGCGTGGCGATTGTGGTGCAGCTGGCTGGCAACCTCGTCCTGCCGTACTGGTTCGGCAGTATGATGGGGATGGCCGGCATCGGCCTGGGCGTGGCGAGCAGCAGCCTGCTGGCCCTGCTGGTGTGCCTGCTGCATTTCGTGCGTCCCGGCAACTCCATCCACTTCCGTTGGCACTTCAAGTGGCGGGACTTCATCTACAACTCGCGCTACAGCCTGGACGACGCGCTGCCCCTGCTCTACTCCGGCCTGTTCTCCCTCATCCTGACCAAATTCATCATCGGCATGTACGGGGAGACCTACCTGCCGGTGCTCACCGTGGTCATCTTCCTGGTGGAGATGTGCCTGCTCACCGATGCCATCGGACAGGCCGCGCTGCCGCTGGTGAGCGTATACCGCGGAGAGGGCAACAGCGCCGGCATCCGCAAGACCATGCGCCAAGCCACCGCGTGGGCCGTGGCGGAGGGCCTGCTGGGCGCAGCCATCCTGTTTTTCTGGGCGGAGCGGCTGCCGGGGGCAGTCAACATAGACGAGCCCGCCCTATGTGCCCAAGTGGTGACGGCGGCGCGCATCCTCACGCCCATTCCGCTGGCGTACTCCCTGCTCTTCCTGTACGCCTCCTACTACTTGATGATCGAGCGCGTGAAGCTCAGTTTGGGGATTCTGCTGGTACGCGACCTGGTGTTCAGCCTGGCGCTGCCTGTTGTGTGCGGGGCGTGGCTGGGCCTGGAGGGAGTGTGGCTGGGCGTGGCATTGGCCCCCATCGCCACCCTGGTGCTGGCGGCGGTGTACGTGCTGGTGCGCCACGGGCGCGGGAAGTTCCCCCTCTTGCTAAAGCGCGAGGGGCTCTCCCAGCTCTCGCGCGACATCGTGCTCAACGTGGACAACATCTTCACCCTGCAGCGGCACGTGGAGGAAT
>JAUNNT010000006.1 GCA_030531305.1 Akkermansia sp. | reverse complement strand
CCATCACCAACCTGCTGGTGCAGAACGGGGCTTCATACAACGGCGGCGGTTCCTCGTACACGCCGGCACCTGCCCCCTCATCCGGCGGCGGGGAGTTGCAGTCCCACATCAACCGCATTTCCGCCATGCCGGCGTATGATGACACCATTGCCCTGTACAAGAGGCGTTTGATGATGCTGCTGCCGATGATTCAGAACGGAGCGGACGTGAATACCACCACCGTGGAGACCAAGGGCAACACCGCGCTGCACTATGCATGCGGTCTGGGAGACGATGCCCTGGTGCTCTGGCTCCTGCAGCACGGCGCCAATCCCAACGCCGTCACCAACAAGGGCAAAAGGCCCGCGCAGTGCTCGTCCAGCCCCACGGTGGAGCGCCTGCTGAGACAGTACGGCGGCTATTGATAACCCTTTGATGTGATGAAGCCCGTCTGCCGCTTGCTCGTTGCCCTCCTTTGCGCCGCCTGCTGCGCCCAATGCGCCCAGCAGCCCCGGCAGGGAAGCCTGGCGGAGAATGCGCCCGCCCTATCCGCTCGCCCGCTGGTGGTGCTGGATATAGGGCACCGTTTCGGGGATGAGGGCGCGGCCTCACCGCAGGCGGTGGAGGGCAAGCGCCTCAAGGAAACCAGCTTCTGGTACGAATACTGCTACTACACCAAGAAGGTGATTGAGGCGGCCGGCTACCGCTGCATCGTCTGCAACCGCGGGGATGAACCCGCGGACCCGCGCATGCAGGGCTTCGCCAGGCGCGCCGGCGTGGTGCACCTGCACCAGAAACAGAAGAGCGGGCGCTATGCCTCCACCGTGCACCCGGACCGCTTCTCCGCCGGCCAGATCAGCGCGGATTTCGCCATCCGCCAGGGTGCAGCCTGCGCCGTGTTCCTGCACCACAACGGGCTGGCCGGCTGGTCCACACGAGGCGAGAACTCGTCCGTCCTCTACAACCAGTACAACGGCAGGCAGCTCGCGGATTCCCTGTGCGCCGCCCTTAACGCGGAGGTCCTCAACCACGGCATGGACAACAAGGGCAAGCCCTGCACACCCTCCGTGCGCCGCAAGGCCGCCGCACCCTCCGCCGGCTGGATGAACGCGTGCGATGATTCCGGAATTCCCGCCGCCGTGATTGAGGCCGCCTACCTGAGCAACGCCAACCATGTGGCATACCTGGTGAACGATGCCAACGCCCGCAAGTACGCGGAGTGCATAGGCCGCGGCATTGTGGGCTTCCTCAAATCCACGCGCCCCGCACCCCACCTGCGCGCAGACGACAACGTGCCGGACGAGGGCTCCTTCGGCCGCTCCATCAAGTATTGATACAACCCGGCCCCACCCGCCGCCGGAGCCCGCGCGCCCGTTCCGCACCGCCCGCGCCTGCGACCTGTTTGTGCCAAATGTGCCAAAGGGATAAAATCTTGACGCGGCAATCGGGGAGGGCTATCATGCCCTTAATCTCTTTCCCTTGTCAGTATGATACCGCACCGATACTCTGCATTCATTCTCGCCACACTACTTGCCGCGGCACCCTTGGCGGTTCAGGCGGCGCCGGCTCCGGCCTCATCCCTGCCGGAGCTGCGCACCATCCACAATAAGATAGCCGGAGCCAAGTTCAAGAGCTCCGATTCCCGCTGGAGCCAGAAGCGCATTCTGGAGCTGCTGCCCCACATCCTGAACGGGGAGGATGTGAACATCTCCCTGGACGGCATGAAGGGCAACACCTGCCTGCACTACGCCTGCGAGCTGGGCAGCCGGAGCCTTATCCAGTGGCTGGTGGAGAACGGTGCGGATGTGAACCGCGTGGAATGGGGCGGCGGCAACACGCCGCTGCACTGCTCCGCACGCCTGGCCAGCCTGTATTCCGTGAACTACCTCCTGGAGCACGGCGCCAATCCCGACATAGCCAACAACGAGGGACTGCGGCCCGTGGACATGGTGGGCAACGACGACCACGACGCCATCTGCGCGTTGCTCCGGTCTTCCGTTCCCCAACCTGAGGAATCGCAGACGGCAGGCACCGGCACCGCATATCCTATAGACGTGGATGCACCTTGTGTGCTTGGCCTGCCATCATATTCGGAAGTTTGCAAGCGTATCTCCGACATCAAGCAAGGGACTGCCGGTTCTCGATACGATGAGGACGCCAGAGTATCTCCTTCAGAGCCCTTTTCCATGGAAAAGGGCAACTCGCCCATCCGCCTCCATTATACCTTTTCGGACCTGTCCGCTGATGAAGAAATTTTGTACGCAGACGACAATTATATTGTAACCAGGCAAAGCAACGGGGGGGAAATGGATTTGTGGAATTCCCGCAGCCTGGGCTATTTGTGCTCCATCATGAATGCTTACGTTTTCCCGTACACTTGGCTTAGTTTCAAGGACGGAAGGATGAATTACTTCACGAGGCGGGGAACAGAGCGGGATTTGGATTTCGGCGAGCCGTGCAAGCGGGAGAAATGGATTTCACTCGACCTAAATTCCCTTCATACTGAATACAAGGATTGCTTCGGCGGTGGAGATGAATGGTTTAACGATGGAGAGGAGTTGCGCAAGCCCGTTGTCTGCTCGCGATATTCACGGCGTGTTATCAACCGCATGCCTTCTTTTGAAAAACGCCTTGAACCGCGTAGCCTGTCTGCCTGTCCCCATGGCGGCATCTTGGGAAACGCGGCCCGTTTCGCTTCTTCCGGCGACTCCGTTTTTTCCCTGCAATCCATAGACTTCTCCTCGCTGCGTGTGAGAGATGTTAAGGCTTTGCCCCCTCCCCCTGTTGAAAAAGAGCATGAAACCGCCCGAATCTTCGAGGATGGAAAATGGTGGCGTTTGGGCTCTGATGGGTACTATTACGTCCCGGAAGAGTCGGGGGCTTCCTCTGTCCTGGATTATTTGCGCGAGGTGCAAGATGCTCATTCGAGTGAGGATTATGAGGTGACAAGAGAGATGGTGAGGAAGCTCAAGCTGTATGTGCTGGACAGGAAAACGGGCAGGCATTACCTTTCCGGGCCTGCACCCAAGCTCGTGGAAGGTGCGCGCACGCCTGTTTGCGACCCGGTGTATGTGGGGGATTCCGATTGTGGAATGATTACGCAAGTGGCTTATTGCAAGGCCCATTTCAACGAACCCTCATGGTTTGACTATTGCGTGTATGATACGAAGGCACAACGTCTGCTCCGAATACTGGAGAAAGATTCCACGCGTTGGGATAAGGAATACGCCATTGGGGGCTGTTATACCGTGGAAAAGCTGCCATACAGGGAACCCGGCGCACAATTGTTTGTGAACGTTTGGAACCGCATCCCCGGAACAAAAGACAAATATTACTGGTTGACCGCAAATGATACGGGATGGGCCATGTACGTCATGAACGGCAAAGCGCTTACAGGTACGCAGGTGTGTGCCGGGAACTGGCAAGCAGAATATTTCACCGATGAAGCCACGAATACAAGAAGCATCAGAAGGCTCCCTGTTTTTGATCAAGGGGAGATGAAGCTCTATATTCCCACCAACAAAAACTCTTGGGAGGTTTACCTGATTGAGCCCTCGACATCCTCTGCGCGTGTTCTCTGCAACATTTACACGAAAGGAACCCGGGAGTTTGCCGTGGTGCTGCCTAACGGTCACTATGCCGGCACACCCGGGTGCGAAGAATTCCTCTATACGGTGGAAAACGGCAAAAGAATCGATATGCGTTCCCTTGCTCCATGGAGGAACCGGCCCGGAGAGGTGCTGAAGGCCATGGGGGGAAATCCGGATGATATTGTGGCCCTCAACGCAACCACTAAACGCTGGCTGCAAAGGATGGGATATCATCCAGATGAAAATAACACTATCGGGGCTGAACCCTGCCAGTTCCCCTCGTGCCGTGTGGCATATCCGCCGCTGGAGACGCAAAATGCCTCTGCGGAGTTCAGCGTGTCCGTACAGGCTGGAACCGGAGAGGTGACGGGAATCGAGGTGCGCGTCGGCGGTGCTCTGGCAGCTTCTCAAGAGATCCGGGGAAAAGGCGAGCTGCACTTTTCCGTTCCCCTTGCCGCCGGAGAGAACATGATTGAGGTCACGCCCGTGACCGGATCCGGGGAATCCCGCAAGGTTGGCGCGGCAAACAAATTCCGCGTGATCTGCCGCGCTTCCGAGCCCTCCGCGCTGTATGTCGTCACCATGGGCGTCTCCGACTATGATGACGAGGGGCTCCGCCTGCAGTATGCGGCCAAGGATGCGGAGGACTTGGCGGAAACCTTCCGCCGGATTGATAAGACGGCGCACGTCCTGTGCCTGAAGGACAAGGACGTCCGGCATGACACCCTGATAGGGAAGCTGCAGGATTTCCTGGGCGGCGCCAAACCGGGAGACCGCGTGGTGCTGCATTTGGCCGGGCATGGTGTTCTGGACAAATCCCTGGACTACTACTATGTGCCGTCGGACGGAGACGTGGAGAACATACCCGAGACGTGCATATCCATGGAGGCGTTGAGCGCCGCCATCCAGCAGCTTCCCGCGCGCAAGCGGCTCCTGCTGCTGGATACCTGCCATGCCGGCGCCTTGGGAGAGAAAGGCGCGGAGGAGATGGCCCTGGCCATGGGAAGTCTCCCAGAGGGGGTGCGGGCCGTGCAGACGCGCGGCATGAAGGTGAACAAGGCCGTGAGCGGCCTCACCAGTGCCCAGACCAAGCGGTATATCGAGGAGATGTTCAGCATGGGGCAGGAAACCCGCGGCATCAATATCGTGGCCGGATCCGCCGGCGCGGAGTTTGCCCGGGAGTCGGAGTCGTGGCGCAACGGTGTCTTCACCGCCACCGTCATGGAGGTCCTCCGCGGGGAAGGCCCCGGCTCGGACACCAACGCCGATGGCGAAATCTCCGTCGCGGAAATGCTCCAGTATGTGCGGCAAAAAGTTTCCGAACGTACAAACGGCCTGCAGCAACCGAACATTACCTCCGCAGAGAGTGCCCAAGAGTATCCCCTGTGCCGCATGCCCGGCTACTACATTTGCGAGGGGGATTGGGATGCCCTTTCCGCAGCTCTGCGGAACGGCGGCCGATTGAACGACAAGGTTTTGCCGGAGGGAGAATCCTGGCTGGCCTCTGCAATGGAAAAGAATGCTCCCGTTCCCCTGCTGGAGGAAATCATCCGGCATGGAGCCTCTGTCAATCGTCCGGTGCGCCGCTTCAGTCAGATGACTCCGTACGAGAGCGTGCATGTAGCGCGTGAGGATAAGGGAAAGGGATACAAAGAGGAGCTCGCTTCCCTGGAGAAGAGGAGTGACCTCCAGCAGCTTGAGGCGCTCATGGAGAAGAACGGGGGGGATGTCAACATGTTTGTCAACACGGGAGTGGGCGATTTCAACTGGCGGGAATTGCTGAAGAGGGGAGCCAATCCCAACGGGGATAGCATGAAGCGCGGCTTGCGCGGATGGTGGCCTGTTGCCATGAAAGACCCGGAGAACATGAAAACATTGATTGCAGCCGGCATGGATGTGAAACGGATTGATGACAGCGGCAACAATATCCTCTGCTGCGGCACCAATCTGGCTGCGGCGAAAATCGCTGTTGAGAACGGGGCTGACATTAATGCGTACTGGCAGCATAAGGATATCGGATATTCAACGAGGAGAAGCCCGATTCTTGTCGCGGTCGAGGCCTTGAATCTCGACTTGTTGAAATACTATATCAGCCTGGGGCCCAAGAGGGTGTGCTTTCCGGAGATTGACAAATCCGCCATTCGGGAATATGTAGGCGAGACTATTTTCTCGAAAAACCTGTCGAAGCTGGATCTGGAATATATACGCTTGCTGGCACCGCTCTCCGACAAGCATTCCCTGAATGCCGCACTTCTCGTGTTGGTCGAGGAATTTAATTTGTATGGCAGTCATTTCGCTAAAACCCAGATACATCGGCAAAAGCTTGCCGAACATGTCGAATTGCTCATACAGTACGGGGCTGATGAACAGATTATGAACACCCATGAAGCGGGCAGTTGGCGGCAGTACCTCCCCTCTCGCCCGGCACGGAATGTCAATAACCGATAGATTCGGCCACACGGACATTATCCGCGCCCTGGTGTCTGCCGGAGCGGACCTGCGTGCCACCAACCCGGACGGCTACACGGCCCTATACTTGGCGGAGAGCAAGAACCAGGCGGCTGCGGCAGCCGTTCTCCGTGAACTGGGCGCCGGATAACATCGGCGCCATAGTGTTGGAAACGTAGCCCGGAGTGTTGCGGGAATTGCAAGTACGCGGAGTGCATAGGCCGCGGCATTGTGGGCTTCCTCAAATCCACGCGCCCCGCACCCCACCTGCGCGCAGACGACAACGTGCCGGACGAGGGCTCCTTCGGCCGCTCCATCAAGTATTGATACAACCCGGCATTCACCCGTGGCGACACGGCTGTCCTACTGCCCGGCCGCCTCACCCTGCCGCATGCCGCCTTGGCAAGAGTGCCGTCTGTAGGCTTCCCCATACCACATCCGTCTACACGGCGGCCGGTTTAATGCTTTCATTGCAGCGGATACGCCTGCGCCTCAAACGCGAAACCCGCCCGCGCGGCGGAAGCCATGCGGGCGGGTTGAATTGGTGAATGAAAGGAAGCTTGCTTGTCTAGTTAACGCATTTGAGCGTTGTATGCCTCCTCGTTGCGACGGAAAGAACCATTGCGCAGAATGGCGTTTCTATACTTGGCATTGCTGGGATCAGCGCTGGCAGCCTTTTCAAAATAGGAGTTGGAGGCGTTCCAATTGCGCCTATTGCGTTCCACCAGCCCCAAGACGAAATAAGCCTCTGCTTCATTGGCGTTCACCTTCAGGGCTTCCAAAGCGTAGGATTCGCCTTGGTCCCAATTGCCAGCGGCGCAGGCCTTGGCTGCAAGCTCAATGGAGGGGTTCTCCTTGCGCCCCTTCACCTTCTCATTGTACGTGTAAATGTACGGCTCGATATCGCCCATGACATCCGCTGCCACAGCATTGCACGCTGACGAAATGTTATAGCCGCTCCCATAGTCGTGTGCGCTTTGGTGGTAGCGGTTGCGGAAGATCAACGTGGAGCCGCTCCAGCCTTCTACGATAATATCCAACTCAAGCCAGCTTGAATTTTGGTAGGACTTCCTCTCCATCCCGACAATAACGCCTTCGAGACGGCCCCTTGATGACCAAGAGGAATTTAAGCTGTAGTATGAGCTTCTCATGAGGGCGTTCTGGAGGGACAAGCGGAGTTCATTTGCGGCGGAGCTCCTCAATTCGGAATAAGTACCCCTATAAGTGCTGTAAACCGATAAACTGGCCCCCTTGCCGAAATTGATTTTGCTCGGCATGGCTGAGGTCATCTGGATTTGGGTTCCACAGGCAGTCAGGATGAGTGCTGCGCACGACAACAATAGTGTTTTGATTGATTTCATATAGATTGAATTTATGGGTTGTTGCTCTCATCTGGCAAAACAAATGCTCGGTTCGCGAAACAAGAGACTTCCTCCCTATTAGCACATGCTTGAGTAGGAGTCAAACTTTTTTTGCTTTTTTTTAACTTCGGAGGGGGGCGCAATGGCGCACGTGCGCCCCAATGGTTTTTCCCGTGGGCTGGGGCGCCGATGATGGCTGGATTTTTGCGAATGGCCCCCCTCTCTCACACAAAACAAGCCCGCCGGACGCCGGGATTATCAGCCCCGGTCGCTTTTCAGGCGGGTGGGGATTTTTTCTATAATGCGAGCTTGACTCCCGCCTGTGTATGGTGTACCGTGGATAACGGCTTCCGGGCACGAACAATTGGAGTTGCGTTCCGATATGCAGCCCCGGAATCAAACTAAATCAAGATATGAAAAAGCATTATCTCTATTCCTCCCTGGCAACAGCGGCACTCGCCTTTGCCGCCTGCTCGTCCCTCCCCAAGCTCCCGGCGAATCTCCAGGCCGGGGTGGATGCCAACAACCCGGAGGCCTTCTACAAGGCCGGGCAGTATTACGACAATCTGGAGAACGCAAGCAATAGCAGCAAGTGGGCCAAGTCTGCAGAGCTGTACCGCAAGGGCGCCGAGTTGGGCGATGCTGGGTGCCAGTTCAAGCTGGGTTGCGCATACCAGAAAGGTGCGGGCGTGCCGAGGGACTACGGCCAGTCCCGTGCTTGGTATGCGAAGGCGGCCGAACATAACAATGCCGATGCCTTGTACGGCTTGGGCTACCTGTACGATGAGGGCCTCGGGGTACCCCGCAACTACGCCGTTGCCAAGGATTACTTCGAACGCAGCAAGGCTCTGGGCAGCCGGGCCGCAGTAAACGACCTGGGGCTCATGTATGATAAAGGCCATGGAGTAAGGGTGGACAAGGCCAAGGCCTTAAAACTCTATGAACAGGCGGCCGCCATGGGCAGTGTTAGCGCCAAGTCCAATGCCACCGCACTCCGCAGGGAAATGGCGATGCAGTCCCCCGCATCCGCAGCCCACAAGGTTTTTGTAATGAAATATTACACGCCGAGAATGGTGGAGACTGCAGCCGAAACCTCTGTCGGTCCGGGCAATTATACATACACCATCGGCATGGTCTCCGACAGCTGCAGAGCCGATACGTTTGCTGAGTGCTCCTACCGCAAGACGGGTCCCAAGACGGCCCAGATCAAGATTAGCAATCCTCAGTTTGAAGGCGTTCAATCTTGGCGTGAAATCCACCTGACCTTCACTTCCCCCAACTCGGGAGAAATGAAAATGGAATTTTATGGTTATAATCCTCATGCAGAAAACCCTCATGGATCCTGTATGGGTACTGTATACGGCACATTCGAAATATCGGGTAGCACCAATCGGAATTTTTGTATCCCGGAGCAAGATTGACGTGCCGCAGAAAAGAGCAAAAACAAGCGGCAAAATCTCCGGCATCTCACCATAGCGGAGAGCCACCAGGTCAAGCGACAGTGTTCCGGCAAGTTTATCCTGCAGTAAACAATGCCAGGGCGCTGTGTCACCACCCCCGCACAATCAGCAGGTAACGCTCACTCGGCAGCGTTGGCCTTGCACTTTATGCTTGCGATAAATTACCAATCATGTAAAGTTTGAGCAGTATGAAAGTCTCCGTTTTTTCGCCTTTGAGGATGCTCGTGATGGCGATTGCAACCGTGACGGCGTGTGTCTCATGCGCATCGAATACCAAACCCTTGCCGGCGGCAATACCTGCCAGCTTGGGTGACGGAACTGCCATTGATGCCGGGGAGCACCGTTTTTACAAATTAAACGGGCAATGGTACTACAGATACAACGGCGGGGAGGTGCCGACTCCCACCCGTATCGGGGGCACCCCTGATCCCGATTGTTCCGTCACATGCTACGAAGACAACAACGGGAATTTGTGGAACCCGGCGGAAGTGAGATATTCCGCTAATGGGAACCGGGCGGAAATATACATGAGTGGTGAAAGTCGCCATGAGTGTGTCATCACGTCTTCGGCGGTAGAAGATAAGGATGGCGGGGGCTCATATATCTATTCCACCTCTCCGGCCATACTCAAATTGTCCAGGGCCGATGGGAACAGGTACTGTTTTGCGGCCAATGCGGTGTCGGGCAGCCCTGCAATGCCGGCCCCGCCATCGGCAGTAAACACCATCACCATTGAAACGGGCGGGGAGTAAGGCGGTGGCGCGTGAAACGGCGGCTCCCTGGGTGCCCCTCCAGCTCAAGGGCTCTCAGATGCAGCACACGTTTTCCCGCAATTTCGCTTGATTGGATTGGTGGGGGAGTGTATCCTAATTGGCGGCTTTGGCAGGGATTCGCCAGAAATCCCGTGAAGCGGCCGCCCTGAAGAATGAATTTCGTGACCGTGCAGTTTGTGTTGTTCTTCATCCCGGTGTTGTGCCTGGGATGGCTCCTGCGCGGGCACGAGCGCGCGTACCGCTGGTTCCTGATAGCGGCGAGCCTGGTGTTCTACGCGTGCGCGGGGCTGCAGTTTGTACCGCTGCTGCTGGCGGTGGCGGTGCTGAACTGGGGGACGCTGCGGCTGATGCAGGCGTGGCCGCGGTGGCGGCGCGGCGTGATTGCGGTGGATGTGACGCTGCATGTGCTGCTGCTGGCATTCTTCAAGTATGCGGAGTTTTTGACAAGCGCGGTGGTTGAAGCCGCGGGCCTGGCCGGGTGGAATGCCGAGTTCCTGTACAGTGAGGCGCTGGCGGAGTGGGCTTTCCCGGTGGGGCTCTCCTTCTTCACGTTCCAGGGCCTGTCCATGGCCATAGACCACTACCGTGACGCCGCCAGGCCCGCGGTGTGCCTGCGGGATGTGCTGGCGTACGTTTCCTTTTTCCCCACCATCATGGCGGGCCCCATCATGCGCGAGCAGCAGTTCATGGAGCAGGCGGGCGGCTGCGGCGAGCGGCAGGGCGCGTTTGCGGAGGGCTCATGCCTGATATTGAGCGGCCTGCTCAAGAAGGTGGTGTTCGCCTCCTACCTTTCCGTGCATGTGGTGGATCCTGTGTTCGGTGCGGCGGAGACGTATTCCACGCCGGCGGTATGGCTGGCCATGTATGCCTATGCGGTTCAAATCTACTGTGATTTCTCCGGCTACACGGATCTGGCGCTCGGCGTGGGGCGGTTCATGGGATTCCGCCTGCCGGAGAACTTCAACCGCCCGTACCTGGCGCTCAACCTGCAGGATTTCTGGCGCCGCTGGCACATATCCCTCTCCACCTGGTTGCGGGACTACCTGTACTTCTCCATGGGCGGCAGCCGCCGCGGCAACCGGTATGTGAACCTGATTGTCACCATGCTCATTGGCGGCATGTGGCACGGTTGCGGCATCAAGTTCATTGTATGGGGCGGCATGCACGGCGTGGGGCTTGCCGTGGTGCACGCCTTCCACCTGTTGCGCAAGCGCGTGGGGTGGGAGCCGGCCACAGGCACGCGCGGCGCGCTGGGCAAGGCGGCGGCCTGGCTTGTCACCTTCCACGTGGTGGCGCTGCTGTGGGTATTCTTCCGGGCAGACAGCTGGGATGTCGCCTGCGCCTTCGTGCAGCACCTGGCGGACTGGGGGCATGAGGGTGAGACGTTCACCGCCCTGGCCCCGGCAGCCGTGGCGGGCGGTATGCTGCTGCAGGTTGCCGGCACGTATGCGTTCTCCTTCTTCGTGCGCCTTCAGGGGCGCTTGCCGTGGTACGTGCAGGGCCTGGCCACGGGCCTGGTCGCCTGCCTGTTGCTGAACATGGGTCCGGATGGTGTGCTGCCGTTCATCTACTTTGGTTTCTGATGCCTCCCTCCCTCAAAGAACCCGCGCGCATCTGCGCCGCCGCCATTTTGGCAGCGGTGGTGGTGTTCGCCGCGCAGGCGGAGAAGTTCTTGCGCGATTTCCGCGATTTTTGCGATATCTCCCTGCCGCAGGTCGAGCAAACCGTGCAGGACGCCTGCGCCGCCCTGGGGTTGGAATCCCTGAACGCGTGGGAGCATGATGCTTTGGACAGCGCCGCCGCGTGGCTGGAATCCCCATCGCTTTCGCGCGGAGATGCGGCGGAGGATGCCCCGGATATCCGGGAGGCGTTGCGGAATATGGCCCTCATCGGCGGCGGGCTCGCGGAGCGTGCAGGGCACGCCGCCGGTACGTTCGCCGGCGCCTCCGCCAAGGCGTTGCAACAGGTCGGCGGCACGGCCCTCGCAACCCTGCGCGACATGAAGGCGCGGGAGGATGAGAAGGCTCGGATATTGCGCGACAAGATGTATCCTCAAGATTTCTCACCCCTTCTCATGGAGCCTCTCGGGGAAGAGGACGCGGAGAAGGAGCTGGCCTCATATCCCGTGCGCTGCAAGATTATCATGGCGGGCGATTCCCAAATGGAGTCGTTCGCCCCCGCCCTGCACAAGCACCTGCTGCACCGCAACGGGTTGGAATTTGTCATGACCGCCCGCTATTCCACCGGGCTGTGCCGCCCGGATTACTTCAACTGGCCGGAAAACTTCCGCCAAATTGTGGAGGAAACCCACCCGGACATCGCCGTCTTCTTTATCGGCGCAAACGATGCCATGCCCATCAAGCTCGCCAAAGGCAGCGTATACGCGGGCCAGCCCGGCTGGAAGGAGGCGTACTCCGCCAAGGTGGAGGAAATACTCGCCATCTGCTCTGCCCACCACATGCAGGTTCTCTGGATCGGCCTGCCCGTCATGGGCGGCAAGTATGCCACCCTGCTGCACCAAACCTGCATGGCCGCCAGGGAAACGGTGGAGAGCCACGGCCTGCGCTTCCTGGATACGGAGCCCCTGCTGGCGGATGAAAACGGCGAATTCTGCTTCTACGGCACCGGGGTGAACAACACCAAGGTGCGTTTGCGCACCAATGACAAATGCCATGTTACGTCAGACGGCAACCAGGTTATCATCAGGTCGTGCCTGCCCATCTTGGATGAAATGATTGCCAATTACAAACTCGCCCACCCGGAACGCTGTTCGGACGAGCCCCTGGAGTCGGCCGCGCGCTCCGCCCCGCTCAAATTCATCCTCAAATTCAAACCGCATAAGAACTAATGATACACATGCCCAACAACAAAATCCTCATGGCTGTGCTGTGCGTGGCTTTCGCGCTGGTCTCCTGTTCAAGCCTGTCATACACGAACAAGCGCTCCCTCCCCCCGCCGTTCGAGCTGGGCGGGCACGGGCAACTGCCCAGGCCCTACCGCGTGATGGTGGCGGGCGATTCCCTGAGCGCAGCCCTGGGGCCGCAGATGAAGCGCGGGCTGGAGGGATACGCGGGGCTGGAAATCATCCCCATCGGCAAGAGTTCCACCGGGCTCTGCCGCCCGGATTTCTACAACTGGCCGGAAGTGCTGGAAAAAAGCCTGCAGGCGTACCACCCCAACCTGGTGTTCATGTGGGTGGGTACCAATGACGACCAGAACATATACGGCATGTCCAATCTCGGCGAGCCGCCGTTCTCTCCTGAGTGGAAGCGCGCCTACATGCGCAAGATGCTGGAGATTGTCACCATCTGCAAGCGCCACCGCGCGCGCCTGGTGTTCATCACCCCGCCCGTCATGCCGGATGGCGCGTTCAACAACAAGCTCGCGGAGATTGATTCCGTCATGTTGTACGTTTGCGCTCATTACAAGGTGGAAGCCATAGACGGGCGCAAGCTGCTGACGGACGGCCAAGGCAAGTTTGTGCGGGAGATGAAGCTGCCGGACGGCACAACGGCCACCGTGAGAACCCCGGATACCGTGCACATCACGGAAGCCGGCAACCGTATCATCATGCAGCGCGCTATCCTGCCGCACCTGTACTTCCACATATACGGCAGCGCGGCGGCCAAAACGGGCGGAGCAGGGGGCGTGGTACCCACAAACAAGCGCGGCGGCGCTTCCATCAGCGGCGGCAGATAACACCTTTGTCAAACATGGTCAACCGAATCCTTACCACCCTCTGCTGCGTTTCCTGCCTCATGCAGGCGGCACCAGGCGCGCCCGCCACGCCCGCGCCCGCCGTGCCTGCGGCGGCAAACCTGCTCTCCGGCATCAGGCACCAGCGTGCCGGTGATGCGCAAGCCGCCGCCAAGGCCTATGCAGAGGCTGCCCAAGCCGGCAACAAATGGGCGCAGTACAACTACGCCCAGTGCCTCTATTCCGGTTCCGGGGTGGAGAGGAACCTGGAAGAGGCCGCCAAATTCTGGCAGCAGGCCGCAGGGCAGGGCCTGCCCTGCGCATGCTACAACCTGGCCTGCTGCTACGCCCGTGGCGAAGGCGTTCCCCAAGACTATGCCAAGGCCGTGGAACTTTGGCAACAGGCGGCAGACGCCGGCATAGGCGCCGCCATGATGAACCTGGCCATCTGCCACCACCGCGGTTTGGGAGTGCCGCAAGACGAGGACAAGGCGGAGGCCTGTTTGAAACTCGCCCTGTCCATGCTCAAGCAGTGAGCTGCACTATACACAGGTGGATATGCGTAGTCATGCAGCCATGGCAGTTTATTTGATTGTAAAGGTGACAAAGTGGATATCGTTGGGACCCACGCGAAATCCAACCAACACCATAGAGGCATAACCGGTTGTGGGAGAGGTGAAGGTGAGATTGCAATCGTAGTCGTAGGTGTGCCAGCCTCCACCTTCCACGAACTTGAGAGATGCCTTCCTTCCCCCTTGGCTTTTGTATTCATATCGGGATGGGGGAACTTCGATATATTGGCGCGAGCAGTCGCGCCATTCCCCACATGATTTTTCTCTAGCCTTGGTGAAATCGAACACAATTGTTTTACCCTCCAAGCTCATAGGGGCTTTCACGTTCTTGTATCGCAACCAGTCCACCAGCTGCCCGATTGCATCGTCTTCGCCCGGGGGAATGTCGGAGCAGGCGGTTAGTGTAAGGGATGCCGCCGCAAGTGCTGCCCATGCAATTTGGGTAATAGGATTTCGTTTCATCTGTTTACTCGTGTTGAATTTGTCACAACACCCCATCATGCTATCATGAAATATCCATGAGTCAAGGGGGGGAAAATCGCCATTTGCCGCTCCCTGTTCACCTCCCCCTCGCCTTGTTGTAGGACGCGAAGAATTCTACATGAACTCCGCCCTTCTGGAAGGGGCCGCAAGGCGACCAACGCCCCAGCCTATCCTTCCTCCAGAAAGGCCCCCAGACGGGCCTTGGGGACGGTCTCCGCGGACTTGTCCGGGGCAACGGCTATGTGAAGGCCGGCACGGTCACGCCGGTGTCCTCCACCCAGGCGCACAGCATCCCGGGGAAGGCGGCGGAGCGGAACCCGTGCCCGACAACCATGCGGTTATCCCTACAATGTGCCATGGTGGCACGCGCTTTACCGCTCCGCTATAAGTCTACCGCCGGCATTTCGTTATGCAGCCCGAAATATTCCCCGGAGGTATGACGCGACAGATCCGAGGTGAAAACAACCGTCGATGGTTCGTTACTGGAGGTCCGGGGGGATGGGGATGGAGGGGTAGACGCGGCGTGGATTCCTCCAGAAGAGGATGAGGGAGAGGGCGAGGAAACCGAGGCCGGCGAGGGTGGAGGTGTAGACATCCAGGTGGATACCGCATTCCGGCGCGCAGAGGAGGTAGGTGACGCACACCACGGTCATGAACATGGCGGGGATGAGCGTGAGCCAGTACGGGCGCCGGCGCTGGCGCAGCATGATGGTGAGCATCCAGAGGGAGAGGCAGGCGAGCCCCTGGTTGGCCCAGCCGAAGTAGCGCCACAGGATGTTGAAGTCGATGTTGAAGAGGATGATGACCACCGTGAATATCGGCACGGCGAACATCAGGCGCTTCACAACGCTGGTCTGCTTCACGTGCAGGGCGTCCGCCAGGATGAGGCGGCCGACGCGCAGGGCGGTGTCGCCGCTGGTGATGGCGAGGACGACCACGCCGAGCACGGCGAGCATGCCGCCGAAGTCACCGAGCATGAGGTTGCTGGCGGAGGAGATGGCGGCGCCTGGGGCGAGCCCCGCCAGCTCTGAGCGCAGGGTGAGGCCGACGGTGGCCCAGACGAGCGCAACGAGACCCTCTGTGACCATGGCGCCGTAGAAGACGGGGCGCATGAGGCGCGGTTCCTGCAGGCAGCGCGCCATCATGGGGCTCTGCGTGCCGTGGAAGCCGGAGATGGCGCCGCAGGAGATGGTGACGAAAATCATGGGCCACACGGGCAGGCCCTTGGGGTGCATGTTGGTGAAGAAGTGCAGGTCCGGCAGCACCTCGTGCCCGCAGAAGGGCAGCATGACCAGCAGCGCGCCGGCCATGAAGAGGAACAGCGCGGCAAAGAGCGGGTACAGGCGGCCGATGAGGGTCTGGATGGGCAGGATGGTGGCCAGGAAATAGTACGCCAGGATGATGCCGCAGAAGGCGGTGGCGCTCAGCGGGGTGATGTTGGCAAGCATCTCCGCGGGTGTGCGTGTGAAGATGACGCCGATCATCACCAGCATCACCACGCAGGTGATGCGCAGGGCGTGGCGTGCGACGGGTCCCATCCAGTGGCCGATGAGCTCCGGCAGGTTCTTGCCGCCGGAATACGCGCAGAGCATGGCGGAGAGGAAGTCATGCACGGCGCCGGCCAGGATGCAGCCGAACACAATCCACAGCAGTGCCACCGGCCCGAACAGGCAGCCGGATATGGCCCCCAGCACCGGGCCCAGCCCCGCGATGTTGAGCAGCTGGATCATGAACACCTTCCAGGTGGGCAGCGGCACAAAGTCCACGCCGTCCGCGTGCTTCTTGCACGGCATCTCCAAATCCGGGCGCCCGCGGAACACGCGCTCCGCAATGCGTCCGTACACGGCATAGCCGCCTATCAGCAGCAGCACACACAGGAAAAACACTAGAAGTCCGGTCATGATTCAGAATAAACGCGCGGGGTATACACCCGCGCGGCGGCAATTGCAAGCCCGAATTGCGCGGCAATCACTCCGCGCCGTGTGTTCCCAGCTCCGCCTGCATGCGGCAGACGGCGTAGAGCGGGAGGTCCACCAGGGTGGGGCCCTCCGCCATCTGCGATACGCGGAAGCGCGCCATGGAGGTCCTGACGGCCCGCGGCGGGGAGTAGCGCTTGCAGTAGGACTTGAGGCTCTTGGCCTGCAGGTTGATTTCCGCCTTCACCTCCACGGGCACCACATCCATGCCGTGCTGGAAGAGGAAGTCTATTTCCGCCTGGGAGGATTCTGAAACCCAGTAGCAGGGGGAGATGCCCAGCTCCGCGCGCAGTTGCTGCTGCACGTACTGCTCCGTGAGCGCGCCCTTGAACTCCGTGAAGATGCGGTTGCCGTGCAGCAGGGTGGAGGCATCCAGCCCCGCCTTGGCCCCCAGCAGCCCCACATCGTGCACGTACACCTTGAACGCACCGTCCCAGTAGGACTTGATGGGGATGTCCGGTTTCTTGATGCGCTGGCAATGGTAGATGAGCCCGGCGCGCAGCAGCCAGTCCATAGCATCCTCCAGGTTCCGGATGCGCGCGCCCTTCCTCACCTCGCCGTACATGAAGCGCTTGTTCTCGCGCGCCAGCTGCAGGGGGATGGAATCCCAGATCTGCCCAATCTTGGCGGCGGTGCCCGTGGGCACGTGCTTGCTGAAATCCCGCTCGTAGTTCTCCAGCAGCTCTTGCTGAAGCTCGCGCACCGCCGCGTAGTCCCGCGTGGCGGCGTAGGTGGACACCGCCTCCGGCATGCCGCCCACAAAGTAGTAGAGCCGCAGGTATTCCGTCAGCCTGTCGTGGAAGGATTTCATGCCCGTCCAGTCGCCCTCCTCCACCATGGAGGCCAGCTCCTTCTTGCCCAGCGCGCGCAGGAACTCCGTGAAGCTCATGGGGTGGAGCATCTGCGTGTTCACCTTGCCCACGGGAAAGCCCGTGCCCGCATGCTGCCGCACGCCCAGCATGGACCCCGCCGCCGCCACGTGCAGCTCCGGCATGTCTTCGCAAAGGTATTTCAGCGAGCTCAGCGCCGCCGGGCACTCTTGGATCTCGTCCAGCACCAGCAGCGTTTCCCCCGGAACAATGGCAAAGCCAACCTCCGCCTGAATCTGGTTCAGCAGTCGCGCCGGGTCGGAACCATGCTCCTCGAACAGGCCCCGCGCCGTCGCGTTGCGGTCGAACCGCAGGTACGCCACCTGCCGGAACGAGCGGCGCCCGAACTCCTGCAGCAGCCAGGTCTTGCCAACCTGACGGGCCCCCAGCAGCAGCAGCGGCTTGCGGCGCTCGCGCGTCTTCCACTGCTCCAGTTGCCCCAACCCTTTGCGGTACATTTCCATTTCCGCCACCGATTTTGCCCTGTTTCCTCTCCCGCGTCAAGCAAAATTTGCAAAAGTCCATCGAGTTTTGTGCCATAATAGCACAAAAGTCGATGGACTTTTGTGCATCAGCTGCACATTTTTCCAAGGACTTTTGTTTAGGAATGGGCCTCCCGATGGTGTTTATATTGCTCATATAGAAATGGTTAGGTTAGTTTTTGGCTGTGAGCGGCGAGTGCAAAAAAAGGGAAGCACCCTGTGGGGGTGCTTCCCGAAATGCTTTTTGGGCTGGATGCCCGCGGGGGCGTTAGGCCTCCGGGGCAACGTTCACGCGGCGGCCTTCGCGGTCGAAGAACACGCGGCCGTCCACCAGGGAGAAGATGGTGTAGTCGCGCCCCATGCCCACGCCCTTGCCGGGGTGGAACTTGGTGCCGCGCTGGCGGATGATGATGTTGCCGGCGATGACGGACTGGCCGCCGAATTTCTTGACGCCGAGACGCTTGCTGCGGGAATCGCGGCCGTTGCGGACGGAACCTTGACCTTTCTTATGTGCCATGACTAGTGAAAAGTGGGTTTAGGGTTGGTAAATCAGGCGTTGATAGCGGTAATCTTGACCTGGGTGAGAGCGGCGCGGAAGCCCTTCTTCTTGTGGAAGCCCTTGCGACGCTTGAACTTGAAGGCGATGCCCTTGGCGCCGCGGGCCTCCGGGTCCAGGACCTGGGCCTTCACGGAAGCGCCGGACACGGTCGGGGTGCCCACCTTGGTGGTGGCGCCGTCCTCCACCAGGAGCACCTGGTCGAAAGTGGCCTCACCATCCTTTTCCAGCCCGGAGATGCGGTCCACGGTGAGCACGTCACCAACCGTCACCCGGTACTGCTTGTTGCCGGAAGTGAAAACTGCGTATGCCATAATTTTCTTGATTTTTGGGTTGAACCCGCGCAAGCGGGCTGGCACATTATAGGCAAGCCGACCTGTTTGGCAAGAAAAATTTCACGAAAAGATGACAAATTGGCAAAAAATTTTTCCGGAAGGGGAGATTGAGGTGGGATCGGAGGGGGAGATGGTGGCGCTGGGGCGCGCCTTTTCCGCCGCGCTGGAGGCAGGGGATGTCGTCGGCTTCGTGGGGGATTTGGGCGCGGGCAAGACGCATTTCATCCGCGGCGTGCTGGAGGGGCTGGGCGCTAGCGACCCCGCCGCCAGCCCCACGTTTTCCCTGGTGCACGAGCATTTGGACGGACGCCTGCCCGCGGCGCATTTCGACTTCTACCGCTTGAAAAGCGAGGACGAGGCGCTGGGCATGGGTTGGGACGAGTACCTTTCCGGCGGCAAGGTTCTGCTGGTGGAGTGGGCGGACCGCTTTGGGGGTGCGCTCATGCCGGTCGGCACGCATTGGCTGGTGCTGCGCCACAGCGGCGAACACTCCCGCACGGTCTCCTTCCGCCCGGCGGAAGGTTGATAAATCACTTGCCGAGACAGAAGGTGGAGAACACGCGGGAGAGGATGTCCTCCGTGTCGATGCGCCCGGTGATGGTGCCGAGGGCGTCCAGGGCCTCGCGCAGGTCCACGTCTGTGAGTTCCGGGGATTCTGCGGCTTCCAGAGATGCGCGGGCGCGCGCGAGTGCATCCAGCGCCTGCTGGAGGGCGTAGCGGTGGCGGGTGTTGATGGCGGCCAGGGAATCCCGCTCGCCGGAGTCGAGCAGGAAAAGGCTTTCAATGGCCTGCTCCAGCTCTGCGCGCCCCTGCCCGGTGGTGCAGGAGATGCGCAGGCCCTCCGCGCCGTGCCAGTCCGCGTGCTCCGGCAGGTCGCTCTTGTTGAGCAGGGTGATGGTCTTGGCGGTGGTTGAAACGGGCTCCGTCTGCGGGCGGGGCAGGGAGGCATCATACACCTCTAGGATGAGGTCCGCCTCCGCCTGTGCGCGGCGGCTGCGTTCCATGCCCGCGCGCTCCAGGTCGTCCGCGCTCTCGTGCAGCCCGGCGGTGTCGATGAGCCGCAGGCGCAGCCCGCCCACGGCAACGCTTTCCTCAATGGTGTCGCGCGTGGTTCCTGCGGTGGGGCTGACGATGGCGCGGTCGTACCCGACCAGCATGTTGAGAAGACTGCTCTTGCCCACGTTCGGCGCGCCGATGATGGCGGTGCGCACGCCCTCGCGCAGGATGCGGCCCTCGTCCGCCGTGGCGAGCAGCTGCCGCAGCTGTTCGGAGATGTCGTCCAGCCCGCGCACCAATTCGGCGGTGGTGTCGGGGGCAATGTCCTCCTCCGGGAAATCGATGTAGGCCTCCACATGCGCGGCAATGTTGATGAGCTTGTCCGCGGCCTGCTGCACGCGCGAGCCGATGGCGCCTTGCAGCTGGTTCTGCGCGGCGCGCAATGCGAGGTCGCTCCCGGCGGAGATGACATCCATCACGGCCTCCGCCTGGGTGAGGTCCAAGCGGCCGTTCTCGAAGGCGCGGCGCGTGAACTCGCCTGGCTCCGCGGGACGCGCCCCGCACTCCAGCAGGCGCTCCAGCACGCGGCGCGTCACCAGCATGCCGCCGTGGCAGCATAGCTCCGCCACGTCCTCGCCCGTGAAGCTGTGCGGCGCGGTGAACACCGTGGCCACGCACTCGTCCAGCACGCGCCCCTGTGCATCACGCACTTTCACCAGCGTGGCGCGCCGCGGTTCAAAATCTTTCTCCCTTGCGCACGCCTTCATCACCACCTGCGCGGCCAGCGGCCCGCTCACGCGCACCACCGCCAGTGCCGCCGCGCCCGGCGCGGTGGCAATAGCAGCAATGGTGTCTGTGACAGACATGGGATTTACTGGGTACTATGTACTAGGTACTATTTTAAATTTCTGTTTGCCTGCGCCGTTTTGGCTGCGGCGCACATGATGGCGGAAATTTGTCGGGCCTCGTCCAGCAGCGGAGCGAGCAGGTGTTCCTGCATGATGCCGCCGTCGATGAGCAAGCCGAGCCAGTAGAGGGTTTCGTCCGCCTCTTCCTCGCAGATTTGTTGGCGAAGTCGGCTGAGCTTTTGCCAAGGCACGCGGCGCGGTAGTTGGCGCCCACGGATGTGCCGCAGCGCAGCAGCTGCTTGCCCAGAACCTGTGCCGCGCCTTGCTGCGGCAAAGCCGCGTACAGCCGCACGATGCGCAAGGCAAACTCACGCGTCCGTTCCTGCAATTCGCGCTTGTCCATGTCCTTAAATAGTACCTAGTACATAGTACCTAGTAAATTACCCGTTGGCGTTATGGCGGAGCATGGCCTCAATGTACCCGTCGATGTTGCCGTCCATGATGTCCTGGATGTTGCCGGACTCGTACTGGGTGCGGAGGTCCTTGACCATTTGGTAGGGTTGGAAGACGTAGGAGCGGATCTGGTTGCCCCAGGCGATGTCGCCCTTCTCGGAGTACTGGCGGTCGGCCTCTGCGCGCTTCTTGTCCTCCTCCAGCTGGATGAGGCGTGCCTTGAGCATGCGCATGGCCTCCTCGCGGTTGCGGAGCTGCGAGCGCTGGGTCTGGCAGGCCACGATGATGCCGGTGGGAAGGTGGGTGAGGCGCACGGCGGTTTCCACCTTGTTGACGTTCTGGCCGCCCTTGCCGCCGGAGCGGTAGGTGTCCATCTTCACGTCCGCGTCCTTCACCTCGATTTCGATGTCGTCGGAGATGTCGGGCGTTGCGTCAAGCGAGCAGAAGGAGGTGTGGCGCTTGCCGGCGGCGTCGAAGGGAGACATGCGCACCAGGCGGTGGATGCCGCGCTCGTTCTTGAGGTAGCCGTAGGCGTACTCTCCGGCAATCTTGATGGTGACGGAGCGGATGCCTGCCTCGTCGCCATCTGTGCTTTCCATGATTTCGGTGGTGAAGCCGTGGCGCTCGCAGTAGCGCAGGTACATGCGCATGAGCATGCTGGCCCAGTCGCAGGCCTCCGTGCCGCCGGCTCCGGCGTGGATGGTGATGTAGCACCCGGCGTCGTCGTGCGGGCCGTTGAGCAGGGTCACCAGCTCGAATTCCTCCAGGCGCTTCACCCAGGCATCGTATTCGGCCTTGGCCTCCGCGGCCATCTCCTGCTCCTCCGCGGCCATCTCCACGGCCACCTCCACATCTTCGAGCCCCTTCTCCAGGGAGCGGAACTGCTCCAGGCGGCGCTTGAGCGGGTTCACCTCGTTCATCAGCGCGCGGGCCGCTTCCTGGTCGTCCCAGAAATCCGGCGCGCTCATGCGCGCGTCCAGCTCCGCCACCTTCTTTTCAATGCCGGCCAGGTCAAAGATAGCTCCCGAGCTCGGAAAGACGGCTGCGCATGGCCTCCGTGTCGAGCGCCGAGAGATCGATATTGTTCGTCGGGTTCTCCATACCCGCGCAGTATACAGGCGCGCGCCGCGAATGTCAAACGCGCGTTCCGTGCGGGCGTATGTTTTCTGCTTGAAAATGCCGCATACCTGTGGCAGACTGGATAGCGTTCCCGGATAAGCATTATGGCAGAACAGGAGATGAAGAGCGTGAAGGGCGGCGTGACGGCCGCGAAGGGGTTTGTGGCGAACGCCATCAGCTGCGGTATCAAGAAGCCCACGGCCACGCGCCTGGATTTGGCGCTGGTGTATTCCGAGCTGCCGACGACATCCGCCGGAACATTCACCACCAACCGCGTGCGCGCCGCTTGCGTGCGCGTGAGCCAGAGCCACCTCAAGCGCGGCGACATTCGCGCCGTGGTGGCCAACAGCGGCAACGCCAACGCCTGCACCGGCGCCCCCGGCGTGGCCGTGGCGCGCAAGGAGTGCGCCATCGTCGCCAAACAGCTGGGCTTGGAGCCGCGCGAGGTGGCGGTGTGCTCCACGGGAGTCATCGGCCTGCCGATGCCGATGGTGCGCATCGAGCCGCGCCTGCCGGAGCTCTGCTCCAAACTCTCCGCCAAGAAGGGGCATGACGTGGCCTCCGCCATCATCACCAGCGACACGCGCGAGAAAGAGGTGGCGGTGGAAATCACCGTGAACGGCAAGCCGGTGCGCATCGGCTCCTGCTGCAAGGGCGCGGGCATGATTTCTCCGTGCATGGCCACCATGATATGCCTGATCACCACGGATGCCGCCGTTCCCCGCGAGCACCTGGACGCCACCGTGCACGAGGGCGTGGAGCATTCCTTCAACCGCATCACCATCGACGGCGACATGAGCACGAACGACACCTGCCTGGTGATGGCCAACGGCGCCTCCGGCGTGAAGCTCGCCCCCGGCCGCCCCGGCTGGAAGAAGTTCACCGCCGCCCTCCACCACGTCATGATGGAGCAGGCAAAGCACATCGTGCAGGACGGCGAGCGCGTCACCAAATTCGTCACCGTCCGCGTGAAGGGCGCCCCTACCCCGCAGGAGGCCAAGCGCGTGGCGGAGGGCGTCGCCAAGTCCTCGCTCGTCAAGTCCTCCTGGAACGGCGGCGACCCCAACTGGGGGCGCATCATCCACGCCGTGGGGTACTCCGGCACGCGTGTGCGGGAGGAGAAGGTGGACATCGACATCGCGGGTCTGCCGGCCTGCCGCGGCGGCATGCAGACCACCACCAAGAGCGACGACCTGCGCGACCGCGTGCAGGCGCGCGAGTTCGAGGTGCTCATCAACCTCAATATGGGGAAGGAGGAATACGTGGTGTACACCACGGACCTCTCCCCGGAATACGTGGACTTCAACCGCTCCGAATACGCCTACTGGAACCAGGCCAAACAAGACGGCCTAACCCATTGACACCATCTTATGAAACTCGCCTGCACCGCCATTCTGCTGCTCTCCGTCCTTGGAATGAACACCTGGGCGCACCCGGCGGATGCAGCCCCCGTGGTCACCATCGCCCAGGCCGCCAAGGGAGACAAGGCCGACAAGAAACCCGCGGCGAAGGACAAGGCCAAGGCCGACGATGAGGAGGAGAAGGAGCGCAACGTGCAGAAGGCCGCCCGCGAGAAGCGGAAGGAGCTGCGCGAGGCCGGCGTGAAGAACATCCGCGTCAAGTCCCCGGACAGCTGGCCCAAGAAGGTGCCCGTGCCGGAAAACACCGAGCTCGCGGAAATCCCCCACAAGGAGGGCGACAAGGAGTACACCTACGAGAGCAACAACTACGTCTTCCACTCCTCCGTGCCCATCAGCCCGGAGAGCCGTAAGACCATCGGCCGCCTCTTCGAGTGCGCCTTCGCCGCCAACAAGGCCATCGCCAAGGTGCTGCCCGTGGAGCGCGCCAAGCAGGACCGCTCCCAGAAAAAATACAAGGTCACCCTCTGCCGCACACGCCGCGAGTACCTCTCCAAGGGCGGCAGCCAAGGCTCGGACGGCATGTTCATCCTACAGGCCCCGGCGGGCGGCGGCATGGTGCCCGGCAATATCCCCGGTGTACCCGCCGCACCCGGCGCAGATGACGGCGGCAACCCGGTTATCCAGGTGCCCGCCGATATGGACCCCGAGGAGTACCTCAAGAAAATCGGTGTCACCAAGGACGAGAACGGAAACCCCGTCATCCGCATTCCCGCGGACAAGGTGCCGGATTTCCTGAAGCCGGACAACAACACCCCGCAGCCGGCGCCCCAACCCGTACCGCAGACCCGGCAGAGCCCGTACATCCCGATGGCCCGCGCGGGCAGCGATGCCACCGCCGACCCCGAACCGCTGGACGAGCGGCAAATCTACGACGACTACGTGCTGGTGCCGTTCGATGCCCTGGGCATGGACGAGAACGGCAAGATTGTGAAGAACGACATCAACACCCACACCCTCGTGCATGAGCTCACCCACCAGAACTTCGCCCTCAACCGCCTCCACACCTGGGCGAGCGAGGGCTGGGCGGAATACGTGGGCTACGTCCCCTACGTGGGCGAGGACCTGGACTTCGACCGCTGCTTCGCCGTCATCCTGCGCGAGGCACAGAAATACTCCGAGGACGGCCAGCTGCGCTTCAGCTTCACCCTGGAGCAGTTCCTCCGCATGCCCCAGCAGGAGATGTACGATTGCATGGGCCGCGGCCAGAACTCCTACCTCCTCGCCACCATGCTCGTCACCTTCTTTGTGCACCAGGACGGCAACCGCGGCGTGGAGGCCATGCGCGCCTACATGCAGGCCCTGCGCGACGGCAAGCCCAAGGACGAGGCCGTGGACACCCTCATCGCCCCGTACAAGAGCAGCGAGAACCTGCAGAAGGCTTTTCTCAAGGCCTGGTCCCAGCGCAAGATCACCGGCCTCAGCCTCCGCGAGCCCGCCAAGAAAAAGGGCAAGAAGAAGTGATACGCGCCCCGCGCGGCGCGCAAAAAAACCGCCCTGCGGTGAGGCAGGGCGGCTTTGATGGGGATTGGTTGTCCCCCGCGGGTTAGCGGGAGTACAATTCCACGATGAGCTGCACGTTGACGATGGGGGCAATCTCCTCCACCGTGGGGATGCGGCTCACCTTGGCGGAGAGCTTGGTGGTGTCCACCTCCAGCCATTCCGGCGTGGCGGCGTTGGCAGCCAGCTCCACGAAACGGTTGGCCAGCGCCTGGGAACGAGCCTTGGCGGCAATCGTCACCACGTCGCCCGGCTTGCAGCTGTAGGACGGGATGTTCACCTTCTTGCCGTTCACCGTCACGTGGCCGTGCGACACCATCTGGCGGGCGGCGTTGCGCGTGTTGGCGAAGTTCAGGCGGTAGATGATGTTGTCCAGGCGGGTTTCCAGCAGCTGGAGCAGGATGTCACCCGTGACGCCGCGGCGGCGGCTGGCTTCCTGGTAGTAGCGGCGGAACTGGCCTTCCAGCACGCCGTACATGTAGCGCAGCTTCTGCTTCTCCGCAAGCATGATTCCGTAGTCGGACTTCTTCTTGCGTCCGGCGCGCGCACCGTGCTGTCCCGGGGGGAACGGACGGCGGGCGAACGACTTGCTGGCGCCGAAGAGCTCCACGCCGAATCGGCGGCTGACTTTAGCGGTAGGTCCTGTATAACGAGCCATAATCTTGTCTTTCTAGGTTAGTCGTTGATGTCATTAGGCGCGGCGGGCCTTGGGCGGGCGGCAGCCATTGTGCGGGATGGGCGTCACATCGGAGATGGTGGTGATCTCCAAACCGATGGTCTGGACGGCACGCACGGCGGATTCACGACCGGAGCCCGGTCCCTTCACGCGGACCTCCACCTCGCGGAGGCCGTGGCCCATGGCCTGGCGGCAGGCGTCCTGGCAGACCACCTGTCCGGCGTATGCGGTGCTCTTGCGGCTGCCCTTGAAATTGAGCTTGCCTGCGGAGGACCAGCCGATGACGTTGCCCTTGAGGTCGGTCACGCTCACCACGGTGTTGTTGAAGGTGGAGGAGATGTGGACGATGCCTGTGGTAACGTTCTTGCTGCCCTTGGCCTTGAGAATCTTGACCTTGTCCTCGTCGTCGGAGAGGCCGAGCTCGGCAAAGATGTCGCGGCGGCCCTCCGGCTTCTTCTGCTCGGCGGGGGCCTCGGCGGCGGGGGCGGCTGCCTCGGCGGCAGGAGCCTCCACGGGGGCGGCGGTTTCTTTCACTTCTTCCTTGATGGTTTCTTCAGCCATTTTCAGATACAGGTGTTAGGGGTTAATCAGACTTCTTGGCGCCCACGGTCTTCTTGCGGCCCTTGCGGGTGCGGGCATTGGTGCGGGTGCGCTGGCCGCGCACGGGCAGCCCCTTGCGGTGGCGGATGCCGCGCAGGCAGTTGATGCTGGTCAGGCGCTTGAGCGCCATCTGCTTCTCACGGCGAAGGTCGCCCTCGATCAGGATTCCGTTGCTGGTGATCGCCTGCACAATCTTGGTCAGCTGAGTGTCCGTCAGCGTGCCCGTGCGCAGGCTCGGGTCGATACCCGCCTGCTCCAGCACCTTCGTCGCCGTAGAGGGTCCGATGCCGTAGATGTAGCGCAGCGAGGCCTCGATGCGCTTCTCATTGGGTATCTCGATACCGAATATACGAGCCATAATGGTGTTTCGTTGTTGTTTCTAGGTGTGCCTCCCCATGCGGGGCGGCGTTGACGCCGCACATCATACCCACTTTTTCACCCTTGGCAAGCAAAATTTGCCATTTTTTACAACTTTGGGTAAATTTGGGAATTTGTTTGCCACGAGTTGCCCGCCGACATGCGCGTCAGATGTGATGCAGCATGGTTTCCGGGTGAGAGGCGGCGATTTCCAGGAGGCGAGCCGAGGCACCCTCTGGCGAGCGCGTGCCGTTTTCCCATTTGAGAACGGTGTAGCGGGAGACGCCGAGCATTTGGGCGAAAACGCTTTGAGATACGTTCAGGCTCTTGCGGATTTGGGCTACACGGCTGCCGGAATGGGGGGAATTGTTGCAGCGGGTGTTGACCACAAAGGAGAGGTTGCCCGGCTCGGGGATGGAGCCGTAGTCCAGCCCCTCCAGTTTGTCCATGACCATTTCGTAGGCGATTTCCGACAACTGGGAAAAGACTTCCTCCTCGGTCTTGCCGTCGCAGCACGGGCCGCAGAGTTCCGGCAGGGAGCCGACGAACGCCTTGTCCTCGTCGCTCCAGTATACCACCTTGGTATAGCGGCGCGCGTAGTCCTTGATTTGTGCTTCAGTCATTCTTGCTTTCATGATGGTGTGTGATAGGGGTTATTTTGCAGATTGGATGGCTTTGTTGACTTGTTTGACCAGATAGGAGGGAGCGTCGTCGCCGTCATGGCGGCAGATGGTGACGGGCGGCACGCCTTGCTTGGGGTGGTAGAACCTGCGGTGGCTGCCTTTCCCGCGTTGCTTCGACACCATGGTGAAACCCGCCTTGCGCAGTTTCTTCACCAAGTCTCCTATCGTCTCTGGCATGCGCGCATTCTACATAAAATGTGGACAATGTCAACACAAAAGTGCACATTGTCCACATTTTTGCGGCATGCAAACGAGCTGTGACCTTTTACGTGGACAAAGTGGCGGGTTCCGGTTTGCACGCGTGCGGGGTCAGTCTCCGCTCTTGAGGACGTTGATGAAAGCTTCCTGTGGGATGTTGACGCGTCCGATGGCCTTCATGCGCTTCTTGCCCTCCTTCTGCTTTTCCAGGAGCTTGCGCTTGCGGGTGACATCACCGCCGTAGCACTTGGCGGTAACGTTCTTGCGCATGGGGGAAATGCTTTCGCGGGCGATGATCTTGCCGCCGATGCAGGCCTGGATGGCCACGGTGAACAGCTGGCGGGGAATCACATCCTTGAGCTTGATGGCGAGCTCGCGGCCCTGGGATTCCGCGCGGTCGCGGTGCACGATCATGGAGAACGCGTCCACCGGCTCGCCGGCAATCATCATGTCCATCTTCACCAGGTGGGCGGGCTGGTACCCGGCGTACTCGTAGTCCATGGAGCCGTAGCCGCGGGTGGTGCTCTTAAGCTTGTCGTTGAAGTCCACCAGGATTTCCGCCATGGGGATGCGGCAGGTGAGCATCACGCGGGTGTCATCGATGGTTTCCGTGTGGCTGACCTCGCCGCGCTTCTCCATGACGATACGCATGATATCGCCGATGTAGGTGCTGGGAATCATGATGAACACGTTGACCACGGGCTCGCGGATTTCCTGGATTTCCTGCGGGTCTGGGAGGATGCTGGGGTTGTCCACGCGCAGCTCCGTGCCGTCGGTTTTGGTGACCTCGTAGATGACGGAGGGGTAGGTGGAGATGACATCCATGTTGAATTCGCGGCGCAGGCGCTCCTGGATGATTTCCATGTGGAGGAGGCCGAGGAAGCCGCAGCGGAAGCCGAATCCGAGGGCCACAGAGCTCTCGCCCATGTAGGTGAACGCGGCGTCGTTGATCTGCAGCTTGGCCATGGCGGCCTTCAGGTTCTCGTAGTCCGCGGAATCCACGGGGTAGATGCCGGAGAACACCATGGGGCGGATTTCCTTGAAGCCGGGAAGCGGCTCCGGGCAGGGGTTCGCCAGGTTGGTGTAGGTGTCGCCTATCTTCACGTCCGCCGCGGTTTTCATGTTGGCGATGATGTAGCCCACGTCGCCGGTCTCCAGGGCGTCCACGGCTTGCATCTTGGGAGTGAAGATGCCCACTTCCTTCACCTCGAACGTGTCGTCCGTGGCGAAAAGCTTCACCTTCATGCCGCGCTCCACGCGGCCGCTCACCAGGCGCACGTACGACACCACGCCGCGGTACGCATCGTACACGGAATCGAACACCAGCGCGCGCAGGTGGTCGTCCTCCGCCGCCTTGGGCGCGGGGATGCGGGTGACGATGGCCTCCAGCACCTCCTCGATGCCGATTCCGGCCTTGGCGGAGCAGAGGATGGCTTCCTCCCGCGGGATGCACACCACCTCCTCCAGCTGGTGGTACACGCTGGGCAGGTTGGCGCTGATGAGGTCGATCTTGTTGATGACGGGGACGATGGTGAGGTCCTGCTCCAGTGCCAGGTGCATGTTGGCGAGGGTCTGGGCCTCCACGCCCTGCGCCGCGTCCACGATGAGCAGCGCGCCGTCGCACGCCGCCAGGGAGCGCGACACCTCGTAGGAGAAGTCCACGTGCCCCGGCGTGTCCAGCAGGTTCAGCTCGTAGGTCTTGCCGTCCTTGGCGGTGTAGCGCATGGTGACGGGGTGGGACTTGATGGTGATGCCCTTCTCACGCTCCAGGTCCATGGCGTCCAGGAGCTGGTCCTGCTTCTCGCGCTCGCCGATGGTGTGGGTAAACTCCAGCAGACGGTCAGAGAGCGTGGTCTTGCCGTGGTCGATGTGCGCAATGATGGAAAAGTTGCGCTTGAGCGTGATATCCGTAGCCATGGGGCGCGGGCAAGATACGGCATGCCCCGGAAAAAGTCAAGTACATTCACATGCGGCGCGGGCGCATGCACCCCCAAAAACACCCCCGCCCGGCATCCTGCCGAACGGGGGTGGCAAATGACAAAATAGTACCTAGTACCTCGTACCTAGTACATCAGTTGTATTTCCCGTAGATGGGGCCGAAGTTCTTGCAGGCGCGGAAGTCTGCGCCCTCCGGGTCATCGGTGCCGAACAGGTTCCAGGCGGCGGGACGGTAGATGTCCTCCTCCGGCACGTTGTGGGCGTACACGGGGATGCGCAGCATGGAGGCCAGGGTGATGATGTCCGCGCCGATGTGGCCGTAGGTCCAGGCGCCGTGGTTGGCACCCATGTTGGCCATGACGGAGTAGACGTCCTTGAAGGCGCCCTTTCCGGTGAGGCGCGGGGCGAACCAGGTGGTGGGCCAGCCGGGGTCGGTGCGCTCGTCGAGCGTGTTGTTGACCTTCTCCGGGAGGGAGCAGGTGTAGCCTTCCGCAATCACCAGCACGGGGCCTTGTCCCTTGACGAGGTTCATGCGGATCATGGTGACGGGCACGTCACCCTTGGAGACGAAGTGCAGGGAGTAGCCGCCGCCGCGGAAGTACTCGCGGTTGGCGGGGCACCAGCAGGAGTTGTCCATCATGGCCTCGATGTCCTCCTTGGTGGTCTCGCCGGTCTTCTTCATGCAGGGCTTGCCGTCCTTTCCGGTGGAGTACATGTTGCCGTCCAGCGCGGTGGAGCCGGAGTTGATGAGGTGCATGATGCCGTTGGCGGCGTGGCCCTCCATGGTGTATCCCGTCACGCGCTTCACGGCGGCGGGGGACCAGTAGGTGCGGATGTCGGAGAAGCAGGCTGCCTGCCCGGTGAGCTGGTGCAGCAGGAGCATGCACACGCCGTTCATGGCATCGTTCTCCGTGGCGAAGGGAATGGCCTCGCGCGGGCCGTTCCAGTCGAACGTGCTGTTGATGAGGGATTCCGCCATGTCGCCGTTCGGGTAGAAGTCGGTCCAGTGGCGCTGGCCCTGGAAGCCGCCGCAGATGGCGTTGAAGCCCAGGCCCTCCTCCTCGCGGTCGATGGTCTTGAGGTAGGGGTTGCCGTGCATCATGTCGCGGAAGATGATCATCATGAGGATGCTCTCGCGCAGCGTGCGCTCCTTGTCCTCCGCGGAGAGGATGAGGTCCGGCCTGTTGCGCTCCGGGCCGATGTGCACGTAGCGCTTGGCCCACTCCATGGCCAGCTCGAACTCCTTCTCGTCGTAGATCTTGAGCTCCATGCGGCGCTTCACCTCCGTCATGTCCACGGGCTGCACGCGCATGCCCAGGTAGTCCTCCCAGAACGGCTGGTCCAGGATGGAGCCGGCGATGCCCATGGCGCAGCCGCCGATGGACAGGTAGCCCTTGCCCTTGAGGGTGGCCACGGCAATGCCGGCGCGTGCGAAGCGCAGGATCTTCTCCGCCACGTCCTCCGGGATGGTGGTGTCGTCCGCGTCCTGCACGTCATGCCCGTAGATGGAGAAGGCGGGCACGCCCTTCTGGGCGTAGGCGGCCAGGGCGGCGGCCAGGTACACGGCGCCGGGGCGCTCCGTGCCGTTGAAGCCCCAGATGGCCTTGGGGATGCGGTTGTCCGTCTCGAACGTCTCCGTGATGTAGCACCAGCAGGGGGTGACGATGAGCGAGCAGCCCACGTTGTTCTCCGCGAACTTCTGGTTGGCGGCGGCGGCCTCCGCGGGCCCGCCGATGCAGGTGTCCGCGATGACGCACTTGACGGGCTGGCCGTTGGCGTGCTTGACGTTGGCCTCGATGAGGGCGGCGGCGGCCTTGGCCATGTTCATGGTCTGGTCTTCCAGAGACTCGCGGACGCCGAGGCGGCGGCCGTCAATCGTGGGGCGAATGCCGATGGTCGGCAGTGTATCGTATTTCATATCGTTGTTGCAATTATGGGTTGGAATGAATGATGAGGGGGGGTTACTTCTCCTCGGCCTGCGGCACGGCGGGCTTGCGGAAGATCAGGCTGTACACCAGCACCACCGCAAAGCAGATGGCCGGCACGATGAACGAGGCGCGCAGCAGCGTGGACGAGGTCTTGAGGTTGGAGTCCCAGGTGGTGTCGAACCCGCTTACCAGGGAGGCCCAGGAGCTGTCCACGTTGCCGATGATGCCGGCCATCCAGGGGGTGATGATGGCGCCGCCGAGAATGGCCATGATGAGGCCGGCGGCACCGAGCTTGAGGATGCGCTGGTCAAGGCCGCCCAGGGCAATGCCGTAGATGGTGGGGAACATGAGGCTCATGCAGCCGCTCATCAGCACCAGGAAGATGACGTTTGCGGAGAAGGGCAGGCCGCCGATGCTGAACAGCACGTCGCTGGGCAGGTACATCACGCCCAGGCAGCAGAGGATGGCGCCCACGGCGAAGATGCTCATCATGCTCGCCGGGTTGAACTTCTTCATGTAGTACGTGGCAATCCAGCGGCAGAGGATGAAGAAGCAGAGGGCGATCACATAGTAGCTGGCGGCGGTGTCCGGCGCCACGCCAAGCTCCTTCTGGCAGTACACGTTCATCCACGTCCAGGCGGCAATCTGCACGCCCACGTAGAAGAACTGGGCAATCACGCCGCACCAGTAGCGCGGAGCCTTCAGCAGGCCCACCAGCATGCTGCGGTAGGAGCCCACAATGCAGATGTAGGCGATGGGGCCCAGCATGCCCAGCAGGATCCACTGCACCTTGTCCATCTCCGGGTCGTACCAGTAGAGCAGGCCCAGCGGCACAAAGCTGAACAGCGCGGCAATCAGCACGCGCAGGCCGCCGCCGCGGCTGGTCTCCGCGCCCGCGGGCTTCTGCTCCTCCGCCTTGGAGCGCAGGAAGCACACCCACATGATGAGCGCAATGGCGCACAGGCCCACGTACGGGGCGCCCAGCCAGAAGAGCTCGTTGCTGACAATCCCGTCCAGCGTCTGGGGATCCATGAGCTGGCGCTCCTCCGCGGTGGCGGGGTTCAGGTTGCCCAGGATGAGCTGCTGCGCCAGCACAATGCCCATCAGGGAACCCAGCGGGTTGAACGCCTGCGCGAAGTTCAGGCGGCGTACGCCCGTCTTGGGGTCGCCCAGGGAGAGCACGTACGGGTTGCAGGTGGTCTCCAGCAGGGAGCAGCCGCCCGCCACAATGAAGATGGCGATGAAGTACGTGTCGAAGCTCTGCCAGCCGCACGCGGGGATGTACAGCAGCGCGCCCAGCACGTAGATGCCCAGGCCGATGAGCACACCCACGCGGTAGGAGAACTCCTCAATCAGGATGGAGGCGAAGATGGCCAGCACCGCATAGGCACCGTAGAACGCCACCTGCACCAGGCCCGCCTGCTCCTGCGAGAGCGTGAATATCTTCTGGAACGACGGCACCAGGTTGTCCGTCATGTTGTTCAGCAGACCCCACAGCGCAAAGCAGCTCACCAGCAGGAAGAACACCGCGCGGTACTTGCGCGGCACAACGGGTGTCAAATCACGTTGATTGTCCGTACTCATAATACGAAATCCTACCAGATAGCCCCCGCGTGTCAAGGAATAAAAGCCTGGCGAGAGAACGTTGCGGCCGGTTGAGCTTTCTTCTTTACAAAACTTGGGAAAATGGTAGAATGGGGGCGCATGGACACGGAGATACTTCAAAAGGCGGCAAACGAGGCCAGGGGACTTGCAATTGATGCCATTTTCGACCGGGCATCGGGACACATGGGGTTGCCGCTGGGCTGCGCGGAGATAGGGGCGGTGCTGTTCGGCGGGCTGCTGAACGTGAACCCGAGCGAGCCGCGCTGGCTCAACCGCGACCGCTTCATCCTGTCTGGTGGGCACGGCTCCATGTTCCTGTACGCGTGGCTGCACCTGAGCGGGTTCCCGCTGACCATGGACGACGTGAAGGGCTTCCGCGTGACGGGCTCCCGCACGCCGGGGCATCCGGAGTACAACCCGGCCACGGGCGTGGAATGCACCACCGGGCCGCTCGGCCAGGGTATCGCGAACGCCGTCGGCTTCGCCATCTCCGCCAAGCACGCCGCCGCACGCTTCAACACACCGGAGCATGAAATCTTCTCCCAGAACGTCTACTGCCTCGCCGGCGACGGCTGCATCCAGGAGGGCATCTCCCGCGAGGCCGCGGCCATCGCCGGTCGCCTCCAGCTGGACAACCTCACGCTCATCTACGACGCCAACGGCATCACGCTGGACGCCGTGACTGAGAAGACGCAAATCGACGACGTGGCGGCGGGCTTCCGCTCCCACGGGTGGGACGCCTACGAGGTGAACGGCCACAACCTGGTGGAAGTGGAGAAGGTGCTGCGCGAGTGCCGCGAGACGCGCAACGGGCGTCCCAAGCTGGTGATTGCCAAAACCGTTGTGGCCAAGGGCGTGCCCGGAATCGAGGGCACCACCAAGGGCCACGGCGAGGGCGGCGCCAAGCTCTGGAAGGAGGCCCACGCCAACTGGGGCCTGCCCGCGGAGCAGTATTACGTCTCCGACGAGGTGCGCGCCTACATGGCCGACCTCAAGGCCAAGCGCGAGGCCGCCTACGCGGAATGGAAGAAGGTGTACGAAGCGTGGCGCGCCGCGTACCCGGACAAGGCCGCGGAGCTGGATTCCGGCGTGGAGCTGGCCGCGCACGGCCTCAGCCCGGAGGAGTGCAGCGCGCTCATACCGGAGTTCCCGGCGGACACCAAGGCCGCCACCCGCGTGTCCGGAGCCCAGGCGGAGAACGCCTTTGCCGCCAAGCATCCCGGCTTCCTCTCCACCAGCGCGGACCTCTTCTCATCCAACAAGAACTACCTCAAGGACGCGGGCGACTTCTCCCCGGAGAACTACGCCGGCCGCAACTTCTGGTTCGGCATCCGCGAGCACGCCATGGGCGCCATCTGCAACGGCATCGCCTACGACGGCCTCTTCCGCGTGTCCGCCGGCACGTTCTGCGTGTTTGTGGACTACATGCGCGCCTCCATCCGCGTGGCGGCGCTGGCGCACCTTCCCGTGGCCTACGTGCTCACGCACGATTCCGTGGCCGTGGGCGAGGACGGCCCCACCCACCAGCCCGTGGAAACCGTGAGCGGCCTGCGCGTCATCCCCAACCTGGATGTGGTGCGCCCCGCCGACGAGGAGGAGACCGCCGGCGCCTGGATGTGCGCCATGGAGCGCAACAACGGCCCCACCGCCCTCATCCTCACCCGCCAGAACGTGCCCAGCCTCACTTCCGTGGAACCCATTCCCGCCGCCGTGCGCAGGCAGGGCACCCTCAAGGGCGCATACGTCGCCCTGCGTGAACAGACCGCGGAACCCGGCCTCGTCATCATCGCCTCCGGCTCGGAGGTCGTGCTTGCCCTGCAGGCCGCCAAACAGATAGGCCCCCACGTGCGCGTGGTCTCCATGCCCTCCATGTTCCGCTTCAACAACCAGCCCGCCTCCTACCGCGAATCCGTGCTGCCCGCCTCCTGCGAGCGCCGCATCGCCATCGAGGCCGGCAAGTCCGACCTCTGGTACCGCTACGTCGGTCCCAAGGGCGCCATCATCGGCATCGACTCCTTCGGCTTCTCCGCGCCCGGCCCCCAGGTCCTCACCGAGCTCGGCATGAACGTGGAGAAAATCGTTTCCACTGCAGCAGAGCTGCAGTAGGATTTACAATTGACGATTGACGATTTACAATTTGTAAAGTTAGCGCGCCCTGGCGGGCGCGGGGCAGAACCATGGTAATTCCATCGTATGCAGCAACCGTTCTGGAACATCTGGAGCGCCACGGCTTTGAGGCCTATGTGGTGGGGGGCTGCGTGCGCGACAGCCTGATGGGGCGCACGCCCAAGGACTGGGATGTGTGTACCAACGCCCTGCCGGACGAGGTGCTGCGCGTGTTCCGCAAGTTCCACGTCATCAAGACCGGGCTGAAGCACGGCACCGTCACCGTGATGGTGGACCACCAGCCCGTGGAGGTCACCACCTTCCGCATCGACGGCGCGTACACCGACAACCGCCACCCCGATTCCGTCAACTTTGTCTCCCGCGTGGAGGAGGATTTGGCCCGCCGTGATTTCACCATCAACGCCATGGCCTACAACCCGCGCCGCGGGCTGGTGGACGCCTTCGGCGGGCGCGAGGACCTGGACGCACGTGCCATCCGCTGCGTGGGCGAGCCGGACGAGCGATTCCACGAGGACGGTTTGCGCATCCTGCGCGCGCTGCGTTTCGCCTCGCGCTATGATTTCAACATCGAGACCGAGACCGCGCACTCCATCCGCCGCAACCGCCACCTGCTGGCCAATGTGAGCGCGGAGCGCATCTTCACCGAACTGAAAGGCATCCTGGCGGGGGAGGGCGTGCTGAGCATGCTGCTCGGCTTCCCGGAGGTCTTCGCCACCATCATCCCGGAGATCCAGCCCGCCATCGGCTTCTCCCAAAAGAACCCCTACCACTGCTTCGATGTGTGGACCCACACCGCCTATGCCGTGGCCGCCGCACCCGCGGACGAGCCGCTGCGGCTGGTGATGCTGCTGCACGACCTCGGCAAGCCCGCCCGCCACAGCATGGGCGAGGACGGCCGCGCGCACTTCTACGGGCACCCGGAGACGGGCGCGCAGATGGCAAAGGATATCCTGCTGCGTTTGAAGAGCGACAACGCCACGCTGGAGCGCGCCGTGGTACTGGTGCGCGAGCATGACATCGTGTGGCCCACCACGCCCGCCGGCATGCGCCGCCTCATCGGCCGCATCGGCGAGGAGAACGTGCGCCTGCTCTTCGATGTGCAGCGGGCGGACCTGGCCGCGCACTCCGATTTCGCCAGGGAGAAGAATGCGGGTGACATCCGCGCGGCGTTCCTGCTGTTCGAGGACGTGCTGGATTCCATCCCCGCCTTCACCGTGAAGGACCTTCCAGTCAACGGCGCGGACCTCATGGCCCTGGGCATGAACCCCGGTCCCGCCATGCGCCGCGTGCTGGAGCAGCTCCTGCAGGAAATGCAGGAGGAAACCCTCCCCGCCCAGCGCGAACCCATGCTCGCACGCGCCCGTGAAATCATCGCCACCTTACCGCCCAACACCAACCCATGACAAAACAAGCCAACACCGCTATTCGTCCGCATGTGTTCCCCCCAAAAAATTGGGGGAGGAAGCGTGATTGGTAAGCGGGCGTTGGCACCAATTATTGCCTACCAATCACGTTTCCCCCGATTTTTTTGGGGGGGCACATATGTTACCCAATTCGCCTGAAGAATCCGCCGCCGAGGAGTTGTTGCTCCGGCGCATAGAAGGCGCAGACCTGGCCGAGGGCCAGCGCGCGCACCGGCTCGTCGAACACCAGCTCCACCGTGTCGGCGGAGAGGTGGGTGCAGGCGGCGGGCACGGCGGGGGCGCGGTAGCGCGGCTGGGCGTACACGCGCCCCGGCAGCGGGCGGCGCAGGTTGGTGATGCCGCCCACCACGGCGCGGCGGGCGTACAGGCCGGGGGTTTCCTGCCCCTCGTATCCAACGATGAGGCGGTTGTTCTGCAAATCCTTGCCCACCACCACATAGGCCACGCCCTCGCGCGGGGAGGCCACGCCGTGGCCGTGCCGCTGCCCCATGGTGAAGAGGTGCAGCCCGTTGTGCCTCCCGAGCACGCGGCCATCCGTGTCCACAATGTCGCCGGGGTTGTCCGGCAGGTAGTGGCGCAGGAAATCGCTCATCTTCACCTTGCCGATGAAGCAGATGCCCTGGGAATCCTTCTTGTCCGCCACGGGCAGGCCGAAGCGGCGCGCAATCTCGCGCACGTGCGGCTTGGTGAGCTCGCCCACGGGGAAGACGGCGTGCCGCACCTGCTCCGGACGCATGAGGGCCAGGAAGTACGACTGGTCCTTGTTGCCGTCCGCGCCGCGCAGCACGTAGGCGCCGTCGCCCTCCACATCCAGCCTGCGGGCGTAGTGGCCGGTGGCCACGCCGCCGGTGAAACCCTGCTGCAGGGCGTAGTCCAGCAGCACGCCGAACTTCATCTCGCGGTTGCAGAGCACATCCGGGTTGGGGGTGGAGCCGCTGCGGTAGCCCTCTATCAGGTAATCCACCACGCGGGCGCGGTACTGCTCTATCAAATCCACCACGCGGAACTCGATGCCCAGCTTGCGGCACACCGCCAGCGCGTCCTCGATGTCGCGCTCCCACGGGCACTCGCCGGGGATGTTCTCGTCGTTCACCCAGTTCTTCATGTAGGCGGCCACCACCTCATGCCCCTGCTCCGTGAGCAGGGCGGCCGCCGCCGCGCTGTCCACCCCGCCGCTCAATGCCACCAGGATGCGCGCCATAACCAATCAGCGAATGCCCTTGTTGAAGCGCACCACCTCGCGGCGCGCCTCCTTCATCTCCACGCGCGCCTTGAGGTCGTACCGCTGGTCGCGGTGGGTCTTGCCGCGGCCGGCGCCAATCTCCGCCTTCACCTTGCCGTTCTTCCAGTAGAGGCGCAGCAGGGGAAGCGCAAAGCCCTTTTGCGCCTGCTGGATTTCCAGTTTCAGGATTTCCTTCTTGTGCATGAGCAGGCGGCGCGGGCGCTTGGCCTCGTGCTGGAACCACACGCCCGCCGTCTCCCACGGCTGCACATCGCACCCGTACAGGAACAGCTGGCCCTTCTCCACGCGCGCAAAGGAATCCGCCACGTTCACCTTGCCGGCGCGGATGGATTTCACCTCCGTGCCGCGCAGCTCGATGCCGCATTCGTAGCGGCCCAGGATTTCGTAGTCGCGTCCGGCCTTCTTGTTGCTGGCAATGAGGTTGCCGGGCGGTGCGGGTTTCTTGGCCATGGTGTTGTTTCTTGGGGTGGTTGGGTTGGGGGAAAAAGCGGCCCGACTCCGTGGCGGTGCAGGAATCGGGCCGCAGAAGGGGATGGTGCGCGGTTAGTCGAAGTTGGGGGTCACGGTCACCGTGGCCTCGTTCGCTCCCTGCGGCGCGCGGGACGCCTCGTCCGCCAGGTCCTTGAACGGATCCTTCTCGGTCTCCTGCTCCGCGCGGCTCGCCGCGATTTCCTCCGGCGTCATCTCGTGCCACGTGATTTTGCCCTCGATGATTTCCAGCAGCGCGATGTCGCCGCTCTGCATTTCCGGCGTGGTCGGCACGTACGGGTCCGACCCGTGGTTGAGCTGGTGCACGCGCTTGGAGACGATGTTCACCAAGAGCTGGTTGTCGCCGACGATTTCAGCAGCCTTTTCGATGAGTTTGACTTTCATGGGGATGATGCGGTGCATTCGCACGCGCGGTAGGGCATGATACCCCCGTTTGGCCCGCCTGGCAAGCCTATAATCTCGTCAGCATATAAAATTACGGGGGAGCGCACGCTCTCCCCCTCCTAATCACCCATGCTTTTGCGGCCTTGCATGGCGCGCATGAGGGTGACGGCGTCTGCATGGCTGAGTCCGGCGCCGGCGGGCATGCCTTGGGCGATGCGCGAGACGCGGCAGTCCAGCGGGGCGAGCTGGTTGGCGAGATAGAGGGCGGTGGCCTCGCCCTCCACATCGCTGCCGACGGCGAGGACCACCTCGCAGCCGGGGCGGTTGCGCACGCGCTCCAGCAGCTTTTCAATGGAAAGGTCCTCCGGCATCACGCCGTCCAGCGGGGAAATCTTGCCGCCCAGGCAGTGGTAGAGCCCGCGGAACGCGCCTGAGCGCTCGATGGGCAGCACATCCGTGGGCTGTTCCACCACGCAGAGCAGGGAGGTGTCGCGCGCGTCGTCGCTGCAGGCGGCGCAGGTCTCGCCGTTGGGGGAGAAGAAACCGCATTCCGGGCAGGTGGAGACGGTGTCCGCGGCCTGCACGAGGGCGGCGGCGAGGGAGCGTGCATCCTGCCTGCCCTGCTGGAGGAACCAGAGGGCGAGGCGCTCTGCGCCGCGGCTGCCCACGCCGGGCATGCGCTTGAGTGCGGAGATGAGCTCCAGCACGGCGGTGGGGTATTCCTGGGCTTTCATGGCAGGTTGGGCCGCAGGAAGCGGTAGTATAGGGATTTCGCCAGCGGCTTGAGCTCCACCGCCAGCCACGTCAGCAGCACGCACAACAGCGGCGCGCTCATGTTCAGCACGCCGTGCCACAGCACGCACAAGATGCCCGGCAGCGCCAGCGCCACCAGCAGGAGCAGCGCGTACAGCGCCCGCTGCACAAATGATTTCTCCCGCAGCAGGATAAAGGATGTGTACAGCGTGACCAACACGCTGATGAAGAAGATGCCGCCCGTGCCCAGCAAATCCACCTGGGCCTCCAGCGCGCTCATGTAGAAGGGCGGACCCGCCAGGTAGCGAACCTGCTGCAGTCCCAGCTCGTCCACCACCCCGCAAAGCATGAGCAGCAGCACCACCGCCAGCACGCTCAGGCTCAACGCTGCCCACTCGAACAGCAGGCGGTCGCCGCTGCCGTGCCGCCGAGCAGGCGCCAGGCAATCCACCAGCCGCGCCGCGCGGGACAGGAGGGAGTCTAGGAATCGGGGTGACATGCGGGTGGGCGGCGCCGCCAGTTGCTGTTATTCTGCAAAGCGCTTGACGACGAGGGTGGCGTTGTGGCCGCCGAAGCCGAAGGAGTTGCTGAGCGCCACATCCACCTTGTGCGCGCGGCCCTGGTTGGGGCAGACGTCCAGGTCGCACTCGGGGTCCTGGTTGAAGACGTTGATGGTGGGCGGGATGAAGTTGTCCTGGATGGCCTTGACGCAGGCGATGAGCTCCACGCCGCCGGCCGCGCCCAGCAGGTGTCCGGTCATGGACTTGGTGGAGCTGAGCACCATGCCGCCCCTGGCGTGCGCGCCGAACGTGCGCTTGATGGCCTTGATCTCGCAGACGTCGCCCATGGTGGTGGAGGTGCCGTGCGTGTTGATGTAGTCCACTTGTTCCGGCCTGATTCCGGCGTGCTGCATGGCAATCTCCATGCAGCGGCTGGCGCCCTCTCCCTCCGGCATGGGGGAGGTCAGGTGGTAGGCGTCGCAGCTCAGGCCGTAGCCCGCCAGCTCCGCGTAAATCTTGGCTCCGCGCGCCTGCGCGTGCTCCAGCGTCTCCAGCACCACCACCGCCGCGCCCTCGCTCATCACAAAGCCGTCGCGGTCCACATCATACGGGCGGGATGCCGTGGCCGGGTCGTCGTTGCGGGTGGAAAGCGCGCGCATGTTGGCGAAGCCGGCCAGGCCGATGAGCTCCACCGGGGCTTCCGAGCCGCCGCAGAGCATCACGTCCGCATCGCCGAACTTCATGATGCGCCAGGCCTCGCCGATGGAGTGGTTGGAGGTGGCGCAGGCGGTGGAAATGCTCATGTTGGGTCCGCCGAAGCCGTATTCCATGGCCACCAGGCCGCTGGCCATGTTGGTGATCATGTACGGAATGCAGAACGGGGAGACGCGCCGCGGGCCGGAATCCAGCATGACCCGCATGTTCTCGCCGTGGATGCGCAGCCCGCCGATGCCGGAGCCGATCATCACGCCGATGCGCGACAAATCCTCCTTCTCCGGGTCCAGCGCGGCGTCCTCCACCGCCTGTACGGCGGCGGCCATCGCCAGCTGCTCGAAGCGGTCGCAGCGCCGCGGCGCCTTGGGGTCCTTCTTGAAATACGGCGCGGGGTCGAAGTCCCGCACCTGGCCGGCCACGCGGGCCTGCACTTCCGATGTGTCAAAGGTGTCCACCAGACGTATCCCGGAGCGGCCCTCCCTCATGGCCGCCCAGGTTTCATCCACGCTCAGGCCGAGGGGCGTCACGGCACCCATCCCGGTGATTACGATTCGTCGTTCTGTCATGGCTGCCTGACATCATACCCGCCGCCGAGCGCCGCGTCAAGACAAAACGCGAACGCGCGGGTGGAACGGCGGGCGCAGTTTTGCATTGAGGTGCGCGGGTGCGGTGTGTTAGAATGTTCGCGCATGGAAGAGAAGGACATCATCTGCAGACCCACGCTGGATACGTTTGTGCGCTTCGCCATTGTGCTGGCGGCATTCTTCGGATTCGGGCTGTACTTTTTCTACGACGGGGCGGTGGGCTACCGCCTGCAGAACGAGGTGTATTTCAGCCACGAGGCCTTCGCCAACCTGGGGCAGCAGGTGGAGAAATCCGCCCCCGCCTCGTGGAAGGCCATGACCTCGTCCACCCCGCTGCTGCCGGCCATCCAGCTGGAGGACGGCCCCGCGATTGTGTATTCGTGTGAAATACTGTGCCCGCTGCCCAAGGACTGCGAGGCCGCGCGCAGCTGCCCGCCGGAGGTGCAGGACTACCACGCCATGAAAAAAGGCTGGAACGATTGCTGGCTCGCCTACACCGCCCGCATGCACTACCCGTCCAACCCCGGGGAACACCCGCATGACCAGGGGGCCATCCGCGAGCAGTGGTACGCCGGAACCGGATGCATGATTGTGAGCCTCATCATCATCTGGCTCATGGTCCGCACCAAGGGCCGCGTGCTGGCTCTGCAGGGCGACACCGTGAAGGCGGTCGGGCGGGAGTTTTCCGTTTCCGACATCACGCGGCTGGATTTGCGCCAGTGGTGGGGCAAGGGCGTGAAGGGCGTCGCCTACGCCACCGTGAACGGCAGGAAAATCAAGATGGACGGCATGACCTACGGCGGATTCGGCAAGAATGGCAACGCGGAAGCCTTCATGCACGCCCTGCTGGAAAAGTACCACGGAGAGATTTTGGAATACGAGCGCGACGATGCCGGGAAATCCTGACAGCGCGGCCATGCTGCACCGCCTGGGGCACGCCTGCCGCGCGGCGGGCGGGGCATTGCTGTCGCGCCGCCTGAACACGGCGCTGCTGGTGGCGGTGATAGCCGTGGAGCTGGCGGTGATGGCCGTGGGGGTCACCCGCCGCCTGGAGCTGGCCAATGCGGAGGCCCTGCGCGTATCGGAAGCCCAGATTGCCGCCATCGAGGCACAGGAGCTGCAGGACATGCGCAACTCCGGCTCCGGCAGCATCGGCACCGGTCCGGAGGGCGCTGAAAACACACCTCCGCCCGCCGACGACAACACGCCCGGCAGCGACACCGCGCCGCCCCTGCGCTCCATGGACACCAATATGCTCCTGGCGCAGAACGGCGGCATCGACCTGGGCGGTGAGGACGACGCGCCCGCCGTGAATGCGGTGCCGGACGCCACCGCCAGCGTGCTCGCCGGGCTCACCCAGAAAGACCGCAAGGAGCTGGACCGCCTCATCCGCCAGGGCGTCACCGCCCTCACCGCGGGGGACATGCGCCTGTGCATCCTGAGCCTGGAGCAGGGGCGCGCCGTTGCGCCGAACCATCCCGCCCTGCTGTACTACTACGGGCTGGCGTACGACAAGCTGGACAACCAGGAGAAGGCGCGCGACTTCTACACCCGGGTGTTCGAGATGCGCGACAAGGCGGGCAAGTACTTCCAGCGCGCGGCCAAGAGGCTCTCCTTCGGGTTCGACAGCGCGGTGGCCATGCGCGGCAAGCTCGCCTTCGGCCCGTACCAGCTGCGCCACACCACGGACGAGGACCAGGGCGAGCACGTGGACATCCTGCTGCCCGTGCTGCTCGCCCCCGGCGAGGAGGTGCAACCGGACGACATCTACATCACCATCCAGTTCTTCGATTTGGTGGACGGGCGGCGCATCGAGTTCTCCCGCATGGCCAGCCCGCAGCTCAACTGGCAGAACGACAAGCCCACCTGGGACGAGTGGGAGGAGAACCTGCTCATCACCTACAGCGTGCCGCCCCTCACCGCGGAGGAGGAGGACGCCTACGGCAGCCTCCGCTACTACGGCTTCACCGCCAAGCTCTACTACAAGGGTGAGCCCCTGGACTGCATCAGCACGCCCTCCTCGCTCATCCTGCAGGAGCAGCGCCTCAACAGCCGCAAGAACCGCGGCGGCTACCACGAGGGCCTGCTGCCGGATGACGGCCTGGCCCCCGGCGGCGGCGCGGAGGAAGCCCTGCCCGTCTCCGATTTCCTCAACGATTTGACCACACCGTAACCATGCCCGCCATCTTCACAGATCTGCCACACACCCTCGGCATCTACAAGCTCACGCGCCTGCTGGAGTCGCGCGCGCACGCCGACCTCTACGTCGCCGTGCAGGACCTCGTGAACCGAGAGGTCATCCTGGAGGTGCTGCGCCCCGACTCCCCGGACGACGCGGTGCGCGACTTCCTGGAGTCCGGCCGCCTGCGGGTGTCGGCGTCCGGCCTGCCGCACGTGGCGCAGGTGCTGGAATCCCGCCAGGAGGACGGCGTGTGGTTCATGACCCACGAGAAGCCCAAGGGTTACTCCTACGTGGATATCCTGGCGGCCAAGCAGCGCATCTCCCCGCACCACTGCTGCCGCATCATCGCCCTGGCCGCAGATGTCTACACCTACTGCAAGAAGCGCAACCTGGACTCCATCAACATCACGCCCGCCATGCTCTTCCTGAGCCCGGACGGCGGCACGGACTTCCTTTCCCCCGTGACGGCGGCGGGGCGCGGCACGGACATTGCGGCGCAGATGAACGCGCTGTCCCGCGTGCTGGCGCCCACGCGCCCGCTGAATGTGTCCGGCTCCACGCGGTGCGCCAGCCTGCTGCGCTGGATGCAGAAGGACGCCGCGGCGGAGAGCTACGACTGGGCGAGCATCGGCATCACCGCCAGCACGGTCATCACCCAGCTGAACGAGAGCGAGCCGCCGCTGGAAATGCCGGAGCCGCCGCAGAGCGAGGGCGCCATCCGCCGCCAGCGCCGCAACCTGCGCCGCAAGATACTCTACTGGGCGCGCGTGGGCGGGCTGGCCGCAGCGCTGGCGGGAGGCATCGCCGCGCTCGGCATGCTGCTCACGCCGTCCGAGGTGGTGCACGCCATCCCCGCCGCGCACGACGGCGCCGTGTTCTGCAAGCAGGGCGCGCAGAAGCTCGCCGTGGCGGACTCCCCCGTCACCATCGCCCAGTATGAGGAATTCCTCAAGCAGCTGGACAAGATGCAGCCCGCGGAGCTGGACCGCATCCACATCGGCATCCCCGCGGACGCCCGCAACCACACCCCGCAGGAGTGGGACGAGCAGCTGCAGGGCTCCAAGATGCGCGGCTCCTTCCACGGCCGCACGCTCAAGGCGGACAGCCCCGTCACCGGCGTGAGCTACTGGGATGCGCTCGCCTACGCCCACTTCAAGGGCGGTGACCTGGCCGCCGCGCCCACGCTGCAGCTGGTCCGCAAGAACACCGCCACCTCCGGCGTGGAGGAGTGGACCAAATCCCAAACCCCGCGCGACCTGGATTTCCTGTACCGCAAAGCCAGCCCGCTCATCCTGGGCAGCGGCGCGGAGCCGCGCCTCATCCCCGTGAAATCGCCGGAGGTGCGCTCGCACTCCCTCGGCTTCCGCATCGCCATCCCGCAAGACTGATTCAACACCATCACCGCCATGAACAAGCTCATCACCCTCGTACTCATGCTGGTTGCGGCGCTGCTGCTGCAGCTGCCCGCAAGCGCGCAGGTGGAAGTGCAGCTCACCCCCAACCGCACGGACTACGTGGCCGGAGAGGGCGTGGGGCTCAGCCTCACCGTCACCAACCACACCGACACCACGCTCGACCTCAAGGACGTGGCGGGCCACTCCTGGCTCAACATCATCCTCACCCAGCGCGGCATGGGCGGGCCCGTCATCCCCAAGGACAACTCCGGGTTCCCGCCCATGAGCATCGGCCCCGGCAGCCAGCGCACCATCACCGTGAACCTGCGCGACAAGTACGCGCTGGACACGCCCGGCGCGTTCCGCGCCATCGCCACCATCCTGCTGCCTGACGGCCACACCACCTACACCTCCAACCGCGCCCTCTTCAACATCACCACCGGCGGCACCATCCGCAGCTTCCCCATCCAGTCCCGCGGGCGCAGGCTGGAAATCAGCGCGCGCCTGGTGCGCACCGCCAAGCAGGAGGGCATCTTCGGCCAGGTGGTGGACATGGACACCAAGCGCGCCGTGGGCGCATGCTACATGGGGCGCTACATCAACTTCATGCAGCCGCGCGTGCTGCTGGACGGCGCGCAGAACCTGCACGTGCTCTGCCAGTCCACGCCGGAGTTCTTCACCTATTCCGTGATGAACAACCGCGGCCAGCGCCTCTCCTACCAGGTGTACCGCCGCGTCCCCGGCGTGCCCGTGGACCTCATGAACACCGGCAAGGGGTTCCGCCCCGTCGGCCTCACCCCCTACGATCCCAAGGCTGAGGCCAAGAAGCAGAGGGAGAAGCTCCACTCCACCTCCGAACGCCCCCTTTAATCAAAAAATAGTACCTAGTACATAGTACCTCGTCAATCACCATGTCCTGTCCCACCATCGCCATCGTCGGCCGCCCCAATGTCGGCAA
>JAUNNT010000005.1:10637-46677 GCA_030531305.1 Akkermansia sp. | reverse complement strand
CAATTGTCAATCGTCAATTGTAAATTGCATTACAGCTCGTAGTAGGTGTAGCCGTTGAGGCCGTTTCTGTAGGCTTCCATGGCGTTGCGGCGCTGGCGGGGGGTGAGCAGGCCGTTGTTGACGGCGTTTTCCGCGATGGCGCGGAACTTTGCCACCAGGTCCTTGGAATCGTACTTTACGTAGGAGAGGACGTCCGCCACGGAGTCGCCCTCCTCCTCGTTGGTGAAGACGGGTCGCCCGTTTTCCAAGTGGACGCTCACCACGTTGGTGTCGCCCAGCAGGTTGTGGATGTCGCCCAGGGTCTCCTGGTAGGCGCCGACGAGGAAGGCGGCGATGTAGTAGTTCTCGTCCGGTTCCACCTCATGGAGGGGGAGGGAGGTTGCGACGTCCTCGCGGTCGATGAATTTGTCGACCTTGCCGTCGCAGTCGCAGGTGATGTCCACGAGGACGGTCTTTTGTGTGGGGCGCTCGCAGAGGCGTTGGATGGGCATGACGGGGAAGAGCTGGTCGATGGCCCAGGAATCCGGGAGGCTCTGGAAGAGGGAGAAGTTGGCGTAGTAGAAGTCCACCATGTTGTCGGATACCTCCTTCAAGTCTTCCGGGATTTCGCTCATCTCGGAGATGCGCTGGGCGATGAGGCCCATGATGTGCCAGTAGATGGCTTCCCCGATGCCGCGCTCGCGGAGGGACGCGTTGCCGTAGAAGAACTGCATGCGCAGCTGGTCGCGGTAGTAGTTGGCATCGTTGTAGCACTCCTGGATGTTCTTGCGGGTGAGGATGCGGCGGGTCTCGTCCAGCGCGCGCAGGGTCTCGCTGGCGCCTTGCGGCAGGGCGGGCGGCACGCTCTCGCGGCCGGGCGCGCTCGTCACGTCCAGCACGTTGAACACCAGCACCGCGTGGTAGGCCGTCACCGCGCGGCCGCTCTCCGTCACCAGCGTGGGATGCGGCACGCCGGCCTTGGTGCACATCTCGCCCACCACCTCCACCACGTCTCGCGCGTACTCCGCCACGGAGTAGTTGCAGGAGGAGTGGAAGTTGGTCTGCGAGCCGTCGTAGTCCACGGCCAGGCCGCCGCCCATGTCCAGCGTGCCCATGGGCGCGCCCTCGCGCACCAGGTCCACGTAGATGCGCACGGCCTCCGTCAGGCCCTCTCGGATAACGGAGATGTTGGGAATCTGGGAGCCCTGGTGGTAGTGCAGCACCTTGAGGCAGTGCAGCTTTCCGGCGGCTTTGAGCTGGTCCACGGCATCGATGACCTGCGCGGCGTTGAGGCCGAATACGGATTTGTCTCCGGCGGACTCGCTCCAATGGCCGGAGCCCTTGGCGGCGAGGCGCACGCGGATGCCGAGGTTGGGCTCGATGCCCAGCTTCTCCGCGCGGTCCAGGATGGCGGGCAGCTCGTTGGGCATCTCCAGTATCAGGTGGATGTTCAGCCCCATCTGCTGGCCCATGAGCGCCAGGTCGATGTACTCGTCGTCCTTGTACCCGTTGCACATCAGGAAGGCCTCCGGGTCGGTCATCTGCGCCATGGCGGCGAAGAGCTCCGGCTTGGAGCCGGCCTCCAGGCCGTAGTGGTACGGCTTGCCGCAGGAGACGATTTCCTCCACGATCTGGCGCTGCTGGTTGACTTTGATGGGGTACACGCCGCGGTACACGCCCTTGTAGTCCACCTCCTTGATGGCCTTGGCAAAGCTCTCGTTCAGCTCCTCCACGCGGGCCTGCAACAGGTCGTTGAAGCGCAGCAGCACCGGCGCGTCCGTCCCGCGGTCCGCCAGGCCGTCCATGATGCTGCGCAGGGAGACGGGCTTCCTGTCGCCGTTGGAATCGCGGAGGACGACGTTGACCTCGCCGTTTCTGGAGACGTTGAAGTATCCGTTGCTCCAGTCCTCCACGGCGTAGAGGTCGGTGGAGTCTGCGGTGGTCCAGTTGTGGACCTTGCGTTTAATGGTGTTTTTGCGGTGGGGCATGGCGGGAGAGGGGTGGTTATTCGTTTTCTTGGTTGATGTTGACGATGGAGCCGCGGGTGTAGCGGATGGCGGGATGTTCCTGCAGGTACTCGTGCAGGATGATCTTCATGTATTCCGCGGTGTCCTTGTGCTTTTGGACGGAGTGGGATTCCGGGACGATGAACTCCTCGTCGCCCCAGTTGATGTGGCTGGACCAGTAGGGCACCACGCCGTCGGAGCTGCGGGCGAGGAGACCGCACCTGCCGCGGTTGCCGATGACGGAGAAGGTGGGCACGTCGCGCGTTTTCAATCCTTGCAGGCCGCGGATGGAGTATCCCTCCGGCGAGAGCTGGTCCACGCTGGTGAACCAGCGCGTCATCTCGGACGGGTTCAGCAGGAAGAGGTCCGGGTTCAGCGTGACCATGTTGATGGTCTCGTTTACGATGGCGAAGGGCAGCTCGATAAGTCCGGTGAGGAGCCGCACGATGCCGAAATCCGCCATGGGGGCGCCGCGGTGCGGCGTGGCGAAGTACACCACCATGCCGGCCTTCACGGGCTTGAAGAAATACAGTTGGCGGAACTGCTCCATGGCGGGGTCCTCAAAGGGCTTGTCGATGTGGCTCTTGTCCAGCTCGGCGAGCCGTGCGGGGTCCACCACCTCGGCGTTGACCAGCATGTTCCAGGGTTCTTCGCACTGGCTGTAGTGCGTGATGAGACCGCCCATGGAGTGTCCCACCACCACCATGTTGTCCCAATTGCGGTTGCGGTGCTTTGGGTCCACTTTCTCGCGCACGGCGGCGAGTGCACCGCGGTACGCCGCGGCGTTGTACACCCAGGCCGGGCCGGTGGGGTAGTTGAAGTACCAGAACTGGAAGTTGTTGCGGATGTCCGGGTCCACGTACAGGCGGTTCACCAGCTGGCCGAAGGTTCTGGCGTCCGACAGCAGGCCGTGGGTGAGCACCACGGGTATCTTGTTGGGGTTGTAGGGCTGCAGGCTGGTGAGGCCGATGTTTTCACGCATCTTCTGCGGGCGCAGCAGGCCCAGAAAGCGGTTCTTGTCCTCATAGGTGAGGCGCCAGTAGATTTCCATGGGGGCGGAGAGGTCCGCCGCCAGTTGGTAGCACAGCCTGCCCACGTCGATGGTCTCCTGCTCCAGGCGCGGGATGAAGCGCAGGACCGGGCGTGCGTTGCGCGGGGAATCCGGGAAATCCAGCACGGCGGTGAGCGTGACCACGGTGCCCTGGGTGTGGGCGGAGGCCAGGGCCGCATCCTTGTCCTGCAGCTTCTTCGCAACGTCGGCGGGCACCACGCCCACCAGGGGGACGCCCAATCCGGGGGCGGCGTAGTGCTCATCGAGGTACTCGAACTCCACCTCTCTGGCGGGCACTATGTCCTCGTACACCATCCGCAGGGAAGGCAGCGACAGCCCGGTGTGGGAGAAGTCCACAATCTCATGGAACGGCGTGGCGCCCGTGCTGCCCTCGCCGTGTACATCGTAGCGCAGGCGCGCCATCAGGGTTTCCAAGCGGCTGTTGTAGCGGTCGATGACGGCTTGCCGCCGCTCCGGCGCGAGGTCGGCGCGCTTGAGCTCCCGCCAATCATGGCGCAGCTGGTCCACAAGCATGCGGTCGGAGAGGGCCTCGCGCGTGAGCGCATACTCCACGTCGGGCTTGCCCGGTTTGGGAATCACGGGCGACTCGCAGGCGGCCAGCAGCGCCCATGCGGCTGCCAGCGCCAGTGCCAGGCGGGTTGCTCCGTGTGTTCCATGCGTCATGCCGCCATTGTATCAAAACACCCCCGCACGTCAACCTAACAATCACGCCAGCGTGTCGCGGTGCAGGTGCACGCCGGTGAGCTCGTCGTGCAGCTCCGGGATGCCGCCCTGCAGGCGCGGGCCGAAGGATTCCACCAAACGGCAGACGGCCCGACCCTCGCACGCATCCTCGTATTCCCGCACCCATTCCGCCTGCACGGATGCCGCGTCCTCGGAGCATTCCGGCTGCGGGCAGCGCGGCAGGTGCAGCCGCCACGGCTTGGGTGTGAGCCGCGCGCGCCAGCACGCCTGCTTGCGGCAGAGGTTCCGGTAGAGCGGGTCCACGTGCAGGCGGCGGAACAGGGTGTCCACCAGCGGGGAACCGAGTTCAACGCCCTCCCCGGAGAGCAGCACGCGCCAGCCCTTGGCCGTGCGGTACAGACGCATGGAGAGCTTCGGCTGCTCCGCGTGTATCTGCCGCATCACGTCCAGCAGGCGCCGCTCCGGCGGCGTGTCCGCGCCGAACAGCCCCTTCACCATCTCCCACAGGCTTGCCGGCGCCTTGTCCACGTCTGCAAAGCAGGTGTCCGTGCTGTTGACCACCAGCGCGCCGTAGCGGTTGCGCGTGATGACGTTGGCGGCGTCCACCGCGCGCCACACGGGTTCCAGCAGGCACGCCTCGTAGGTGTCGCCGTCCTGCTCGCGCAGCTTGCGCAGGGCGGCGCGCATGCGCTGTGCGGATGCCTCGGTGGGCACCGTGGCAAAGAACTTCTGCATGATGTCCGCGTGCTGCTGGAGCATCTTCCACGCGGCCTGCATGGAGGAATGGGAGAACCCGGTCAGGCGGCAGGTGTAGTCGCCTATCCTCTGCTCCTTGCGCACCCAGTACGGAGGTATGTTCATGGAGCCATGGTACATACGCCGCCGCAGGGTGTCAAGAGGTATGCAAACGCGCGCTTGCGCGCGGCGGCGGGAACTGGTAGAATGGGGGGATGAAGAGGAAATGGATTCTGCGCGCGCTGGCGCTGCTGCTGGTGGTGATGCTGGTTCCCATGTGCGCGGTGCGCAGCCTGGTGTTCCCGGGGGCGCAGCCCGGCGGGTGCTCGCCCGACACCAAGTACGGGCACACGGAGCAATACGTGTCCTTCACCATGCAGGACGGCACCGTGCTGCGCGGCTGGCTTTTCAACCGCGGCCCCAACGCCCCGCTCGTGGTCATGTACGGCGGCAACTCCATCAACGCCGGGGACTTCTCCGACTACGCGGACGAGGACACCGCGCGCTCCTACCTGCTGGTCAACTACCGCGGTTACGGCGGCAGCGAGGGCGAGCCCAGCGAGAAGGACATCGTGGCGGATTCCTGCGCCGTGCTGGACCAAGCGAAGGAAAAGCTCGGCAATCCCGCCGCCACCACGCTCGTGGGATTCAGCATCGGCACCGGAGTGGCCATGCAGGTGGCCGCCGCCAAGAATCCCGACAAGCTCGTGCTCATCTGCCCGTTCGACAGCCTGGTGAACGTGGCGTGCGACTTCATCCCCGCCGTCCCCAACGCGGTGGTCGTTGACAAGTTCGTCTCCACCGACTACGCGCCCCGGGTCACGTGCGATGTGGCCATCCTGCGCGCGGATCAGGACGAAATCGTGCTGCCGCCGCGCACGGACGCGCTGCGCGAGAGCTTCAAGCGTCCCGTCACGGAGAAGACCTTCCACGCCGCCCACAACACGATTTTCAATGCGGAGGGCTTTCATGACGCCTTTTTCGCCGAACTGCGCTAACGCCTGAAAATCCAGCAGCCATGCGGGTTTCAAGGCTTGTTGGGCTCTCCCGTTCCGCCCCCTGCCAAAAAATCTTTCAGAAAATTTGATTTTAGTCTTGCATTGCACCATGGATTTGGTACACTTCTCTCAACCCCTCAGCCTATCCTTGGTTGCTGGGGCGCTTCAAAAATCAAAACTAGTAAGATAATTATGAAGACCATCGCTATTCTTGCTCTTACCGCCGCCGCTCTGGTTTCCTGCCAGCAGCAGCAGGTGCAGCCCACGGAGCCCGTTCAGACTCCCGTCGTGCCCGCCAAGAAGTAAGGGTATCGGGAAGTTCACTTCCCCAACCTACAAACGCGTCCGGCTTTGCCGGGCGCGTTCTTTTTTTGCCTACCCGCAGAAAAATCTAGAGTGCACTCTAGATTTTTGCTTGACAAAAGGCGCGGGGTAGGGTAAAAAGGCATCATCAGAAACCACAAGCGAACATGAGAGCGCAACACATCATCATTGCCCTGGCCCTGGCGGCAGCGCCCGTAGGCGCGGCCGTGGCCGTACCCGTGCATGAGAGCAACAGGCCGCAGAGTTTCCAGGACCTGCCGTACGATTCCGCGCAAAGGGTGGAAGGCAGCCTGACGGGCATGTACCGGTCGTTCTACTGGGGGCGCGGGCTGGTGGCCACACAGGAGGCGGAACAGGGAGAGGGCCTGGAGACGGCGGCGTTCAAGTTCACGTATGATTTCGGCGACAAGGGGGGCTGGACGTTCAACGAGACGGTGGCGTACTCCATCTTCTCCGCGGGGCACCGCCTGTACGGCAACCCGCCGTTTTCGCGCAGCGGCGCTGCGGTTGTGCTGCGGCAGCGCATCCCGAATTTCGACCACCTGCCGCAGGAGGTGCAGGAGCAGTACATCGGTGCGCTGGCGGGCAAGTCCATCAAGGAGTGCAACATGGAGAACGAGTTTGCGGTGGTGACCTCGTTCAAGCGCGAGAGCGAGCTGTGGAACGTCACGCTGGGGCATGATTTCATCCACGGCGGCATCCTGGGTGTGATGGCCAAGCACTATCGCGACCAGGGCTCCTCCGTGGTGCACGAGTTCTTCATCACGCCGGAGTACACGCCGTACAAGTGGCTGGCGGCGGGCTGCACGGTGCGCCTGAGCTTTGTGGGCATCCGCGGCTGGTGGTTCGAGCCGTACGTGAACTTCCGCTTCCCCATCATCGGCAGCGCGGATGATGTGGAGAACATCCGCTGGCTGGGTGTGCTGCAGTTCGGCATGTCCGCCACGGCAGACTATTTCCGCTCCCACTACTTTGCATGCGAGAACGGCTCCCAGGGCTACTGGATCAAGCTGACCGCGCCGTACTTCATCACGCACAACTGGATTCTCACACCCGGCGTCACCTTCAACTGGGCGGGCCGCGGCGCCATGAAGGCCAACACCAAGTCAGAGTTCAAGGTGTACACCGGCAAGAGCTACATCGTGCCCTTCCGCGAGTTCGCCATCGTGAGCGACATCGCGCTCACCTACCGCTTCTAACGAATACGGCTCATTGCCATCCCAGGCCGACGGCCTTCCGGATGCGCGCGAGGGTGGTCTGGGCCTCCTCGCGCGCTTTCTCTGCGCCGCGGTTGAGGACGTCGTCCACGTATTCCGGATGGGCGAGGATCCACTCCCTGCGCTCGCGCGCGGTGCGGAAATACTCCCAGTACGCCTCGAAGAGGTCCTTCTTGAACTGGCCGTAGCCCACGCCGCCGGCATGGTGGGCGTCCACCATGGCCTGATACTGCTCCGGCGTGGCGAAAAGCTTGTAGAGGGCCAGGATGATGGAGCCTTCCGTGGGCTTGGGGTCCTCCAGCGGGGTGGCGTCCGTCACCACCTTCTTGTTGATGAGTTTTCTGATGGCCTTCTCCTCTCCGAAGATGGGGAGGGTGTTGCCGTAGCTCTTGCTCATCTTCTGGCCGTCCAGTCCCGGCACCACGGCAGTCACCTCGCTGATGATGGGCTCCGGCAGCTTGAAGAGGTCCGCCCCGAAGGCGTCGTTCATCTTGCCCGCCAGGTCGCGCGTGACCTCCAGGTGCTGCTTCTGGTCCTTGCCCACGGGCACGGCGTCGCTGTTGTACAGCAGGATGTCCGCCGCCATGAGCACGGGGTACGCAAAGAGCGCGTGCGAGGCCGCAAAGCCGCGCGCCATCTTCTCCTTGTAGGAGTGGCAGCGTTCCAGCAGCCCCATCGGGCACACCGTGGAGAGAATCCACGCCAGCTCGTTCACCTCCGGCACCGCGGACTGCGCGAAGAACACGCTCTTCTCCGGGTCCAGCCCACAGGCCAGGAAATCCACGGCCAGGGCGCGCGTGTTGTCGTGCAGGGCCTGCGCGCTCTCCATGGTGGTCATGGCGTGGTAGTTGGCGATGAAGTAGAAGCCCTCTCCCTTCTCCTGCAGCTCCACGGCGGGTTTGATGGCGCCGAAGTAGTTGCCGATGTGGAGCTGTCCGCTGGGTTGCAATCCTGTAAGGAATCTCATGGTGGAAACGTGTTGGTGGTAAGGGTTATTTCGGTTCGTCGGCCGGGCTGTCGCCCTGGGTGAGCAGCGCGTGCAGGAAGCGCCCCAGGCTCTCCGCCGTGTACGCGCCCTCAATGGTGCGCAGCTTCACGCCCTCCGTGTAGATGACGGTGGTGGGCACCTTCGTGATGCCGTAGTCCGTGGCCAGCGCCGGGTAGGCGTCCGCATCCACATCCACCACCTGCACGTTGCCCTTCTCCGCCTGCGCCAGCGCGCGCAGCGCCTCCTTCATCTTGGCGCAGTGCGGGCACCACGGCGCGGTGAAGCACAGGATGAGGCTGCGCCCGGAAACCCCGGTCACCTGCTTGATGTCGTCCCCCTTGTACGCGCTGTACAGCTCATACTTGGGGGCGGAGCTCAGCCCGGTGGGGGCGGCGGCCACATCCGTGCGCACCATGGACTCGATGGACTCCAGCTGCGGGTTGGGTGCGGGCTTGGTGGACGTGGTGAACTGCGCGGCGCGCTCCGCCTTGACCTCGTCGGATTCATCGCACCCGGTGAGGCCCGCCAGCAGGATTCCCGCAAGCAGGAGCTTGTACGCCGCTTTCACGCCCGCCATCATGCCACAACCCGCCCCGTTAGTCAACCGATTTGCATTGCCGCAATCGGCGCCGCCCACGCAGTTTTGGCTTGCATGCACCCTGCGGAACCGCTACAATGCACGCTGATATGAGCAAAGAGACAACACCCGAACAAGACAAGGTCATGGCGCAGCGCCAGCGCGCCCTGGACGCCGCCATGCTGCAAATCCAGAAGGATTTCGGCGAGAACGCCATCGTGCGCCTGGGCGACCAGAAGACCATGGAGGTGGAAGTGATTCCCACCGGAAACATTTTGATTGACCGCGCGCTGGGCGTGGGCGGCTTCCCGCGCGGACGCGTGGTGGAAATCTTCGGCCCGGAATCCTCCGGCAAGACCACCCTCACCCTCACCGTGATAGCCCAGGCGCAGCGCGCCGGCGGGCTCGCCGCGTTCATCGACGTGGAGCACGCGCTGGATCCGGCGTACGCCGCCAAGCTGGGCGTGAACCTGGACGACCTGCTGGTGAGCCAGCCGAACAGCGGCGAGGAGGCCCTGCAAATATGCGAGGCCCTGGTGCGCTCCAACGCCATCGATGTCATCGTGGTGGACTCCGTGGCGGCGCTCGTGACGCGGCAGGAGCTGGAGGGCGAGATAGGCGACAGCACGGTGGGCGCGCAGGCGCGCCTGATGAGCGCCGCGCTGCGCAAGCTCACCTCGCTCATCTCCAAGGCCCGCACCATCTGCATCTTCACCAACCAGATACGCGAGAAGATCGGCGTGATGTTCGGCAACCCGGAAACCACCCCCGGCGGCCGCGCCCTCAAGTTCTACGCCTCCGTGCGCTGCGATATTCGCCGCATCGGCCAAATCAAGGGCAGCGACGGCACCGTCAACGGCAACCGCACCAAGCTCAAAATCGTCAAGAACAAGGTGGCCCCGCCCTTCAAGGAGTGCGAGTTCGACATCATGTACAACGAGGGCATCTCCTCCACCGGAAGCCTGGTGGACCTGGCCATGGAGTTCGATATCGTGCAGAAGCGCGGCTCCTGGTTCAGCTACAACGGCAGCCAGATCGCCCAGGGGCGCGACGGCGCCAAGGAGGCCCTGCGAACCAATCCGGAGCTGTACGCGGAGATTGAGGCCAAGGTCCGCGCCAAGATGGATGGAATCGCAGAATAAGCCCTGGGAGCGCCTTTGGCGCGAGCTCCTGGAAAGCGCCACCGGGCGTGCGGACGCCGCATCGGCGGACTCCGCCGCGCCCGCGTGCAGCGTGCCGCAGATGACGGAATGGCACAGCCTGGAGGAGGTGGAGGCCTACGCCGCCGCCTGTTTGCAATCCCTGCACCTGGACGGCTGGAGCTTCGGCTGGGACCGCGCCCTGCACCGCCTGGGCTGCTGCCGCTTCAAGGAGCGCCGCATCACCCTCTCCCACTACTTCGTGGAGGCGTACCTGGAAAAGGACCGCTTCCTCATCTGGCACACCCTGCTGCACGAGCTGGCCCACGCGCTCGCCTGGGTGCACCGCCGCCACGCCGGCCACGGCGCCACCTGGCGCGCCTACTGCCGCAAGCTCGGCCTCGTGGACGAAACCGTCACCACCCCGTGCGACGACTTCACCCCCGCCCGCCTCAAGCACCCGCCCAAGTTCGCGCTCGTGCACGCCGACACGGGAGAGGTCTTTGCCACCTACCGCCGCGCACCCCGCCGCACACCCGCCCAATGGCGCCAGTGCTACATCCCCGGCCGCAAGGCGGAAACCATCGGCAAGCTCCGCATCGTAGTGATTGAGGAAACGCAGGCCTGAAGGTCAGGCTTGCACGGTGATGCGGGGGGTGATGATGCAGCGGCGGTAGGTGCCGGGCTCCACGTGGGTGCGCGGCCAGACGATGCAGTCGTCCAGCGTGCAACCGGCGGGGATATGGGCGTCTTGGCCGATGGCGCAGTCCTCGCCGATGTCGGCGGTGGCGGCAATGACGGCGGTGGGGTGGATGCGCTCGCGGGAGCTGGTTTGCAGCACGGCGTCCAGGTAGGTTTGGGGAGAGCCGAGCTCGCGCCAGTTGGCCCAGTCGCACACGTGGCCGCCCACCTTGCCCTGCTTGATGAGTTCCAGCCAGGTGGGCACCACGGAGAATTTTTCATCCGCGGGGAAGAGGTCGAACACCTGCGGCTCCATGATGTACATGCCCGCGAACTGGTACTCCCCCGCATCCACGCCGAGGGCGTGGCGCATATCGGTCACCAGCCCGGTGGCGGGGTTGAAGCCCACGTTTTTCTTGCCGTCCACGCTGCGCAGCGCCAGGGTGACCCAGTGCCCGCCCGCGCGGTGGGCGTCCAGCAGCTCGTCCACGGGGATATCCGTCCAGATGTCGCCGTTGTGCACCAGCAGCGGCGCGGCGGGGTCCGCCAGCAGGGGGCGGATTTTCTTCACGCCGCCGCCGGAGTCCAGCGGCTCGTCCTCATGGCTGAACAGCACGGGCTTTCCGCGGTAGGTTCCCTCCGGGAAGGCGCGCTCCCACATGAGCGGCAGGCAGGATGTGTTCACGATGAACGAATCCACCCCGTAGCGCATGAAGTGGTCCATGGTGTGGTGGATGAGCGGCTTTTGGAAGACGGGCATCAGCGGCTTGGGCAAGATGCTGGTGAGCGGCGCCAGCCGCGTGCCGAGTCCCGCTCCCAGGATGAACGCTTGCATGGTGAAAATGGCGTAGGGGGTGGAATCACTCGGCAGCCCTGCGGCGGCGGATCTTGTTGACGACGACGCACATGCCGGCCACCATGAGGATGAGGAAGCCGGCCGCAATCACGGGGGCGACGACCGCCAGCGCGGAGCCGATGGTGGCGCATCCGTTCTCCATGGTGGAGACGATGCAGTTGCCGAGCCCGCCTGTGGTGGCGGTGCTGGCGGCGCGCACGGTGGCGGCACCGGTTTTCACGGCTCCGGCGGCGCCTCCGCCCGCCACCACGCCCAGCCCCCATTGCAGCGCGGGCGGCATATCGCCCAGCAGGCCGCCTACCAGCAGCGTGCCCGCCACCAGGGCCAGCGGGCCGTGGATGGTGTCCAGCGCGTTGTCCACCCAGGGGATGTAGTAGGCCAGGATTTCCACCAGCGTGGCGGCGGAAAGGCCCACCAGGCCCAGGTCCGTTGCGGTCCAGGCGAGGGCAGGGGTGGCGTGGAGGCCCATGAAGCGCACGGCGAGTCCGACCGCCAGCAGGGGCACGAAGATGCGGAACCCGCACGCGGCGGACAGGCATACGCCCATGACGAGGGCGAGGGTGAGTTGCATGTAGTCCATGTTACCAGAGGTGTGGGAGGTTGAGTTCAATGGCGCACACGCCCATGACGAGGTTGGCCACGGCGTGCATGACAATGACGGGAGTGAGTTGGCGGGTGCGCACCACCAGCAGGTACGCCAGCGAGCCGTACAGGAACGCACCCGCGTAGTCCGCCGGGTTGTGCACCAGCATGAACGCCAGCGTGACCACCAGGTAGGAAAGCCGGCTGCCTTGGCCGAGCGGCACGGTCTGCGGCTCGTCGCGGTTGATGCACCAGCGCATCAGGTAGCCGCGCCAGAAGAATTCCTCAATGAAAGGTACAATCAATACGGCGCGCGCGAAGCGCAGCGCGTACGCCGCGCAAGTTCCCGCGGAGCCCGCGCCGAACACCGTCTCCGGTATGAACCCGCCCTCCCGCGGCACCCAGCCGAACAGGTACGGCACCAGCCACACGGCAATGCCCACCACGCCCGCGAGCGCGCCCCACAGGCAGCTTCCCGCGCTGCAGCGCCATTCCACATGCCGCCGCACGCGCCACAGGTACACCGCGCACACCAGCACCTGCAGCGTGTACACGGGGAGCTCCGGCATGCGCTGCCACCACGCGGCGTTCGGGTGGTCCCACTTCACCGCGCCCTCCACCGCCCACAGCAGCAGGTTGAACGCCAGGAAGATGATGAACGGCACCGCGTAGGTGCGGAAAAGCGCACCCTCGCCGCCCGCGGCGGGCGGTGGTTCGCGGCGCGCTGTCTCGCGGTCGCACATGGCGGGGAAAGGAAAAAACGGTTCAGCCCTTGAGCGAGTCGCAGAAGCGGGCCATCTTGTCGCACGCCTCCTCCAGCAGGGAGAACGCGGTGGCGTAGCAGCAGCGCAGGTAGCCCTCGCCGCACGCGCCGAACGCCGTGCCGGGTACGGCGGCCACCTTGGCATCCTTGAGCAGGCGCAGCGCGAAATCCTTGGAGCTGATGCCGAAGCGCTTCACGCTCGGGAAGGTGTAGAACGCGCCGCCGGGCAGGTGGCAGTCCATGCCCATCTCGTTGAAGCGCTTCACGATGTAGTCGCGGCGCATATGGTAGCTGTCGCGCATCTCGTGCATGGCGTTGGTGCCGTTCTGCAGGGCCTCGATGGCGGCCTCCTGCGCCGTGATGGTCGGGCAGATCATCGTGTAGGAGTGGATTTTCACCATCTGGTCGATGAGCTCCCGCGGGCCGCAGGCGTAGCCCAGGCGGAACCCGGTCATGGCGAAGGCTTTGGAGAAGCCGTGCAGAAGGAGCGTGCGCTCCTTCATGCCGGGCAGCGAGGCGATGCTGGTGTGCGGCTCGCCGTCGTAGCGCAGCTCGGAGTAGATCTCGTCCGTCAGCACGAACAAATCGTGCTTCACGCAGATTTGCGCGATTTTCTCCAGGGTTTCGCGCGGTGCGATGGAGCCGGTGGGGTTGGTGGGGAAGTTGAGCATCAGCACCTTCGTCTTGGGCGTGATAGCCGCCTCCAGCTTCGCAGGGTTCAGCGCAAACAGGTCGTCGATGCTCGTCTCCACCGGCGTGGCAACCCCGTACGCCAGCTTAACGGATGGCGCGTAGCTCACGTAGCACGGCTCGTGGTACAGCACCTCGTCCCCGGGGCTCAGCAGGCAGCGCAGCGCCAAATCGATGGCCTCGCTCACGCCCACGGTCGGCAGGATCTCGCAGGCGGGGTCGTACGCCACGTGGAAGAATCCCTCCACGTAGGCGGCGATGGCGCGGCGGAGGCTCAACAGGCCGTAGTTGCTGGTGTAGGTGGTGTGCCCCTTCTCCAGGGAGAAGATGGCGGCCTCGCGGATGTTCCAGGGGGTGACGAAGTCCGGTTCGCCGACGCCGAGGGAGATGATGTCCTTGCTGCCGGTGACGAGGTCGAAGAATTCGCGGATGCCGGAACGCGGCAGGTCCACGACCTGTTTGGAGAGCATGCGGTCCCAGTTCATGGCTTATGGAGCGACGCTGATGCGTTCATCGGATTCCTCCTCGTCGAAGAGGAGGCCGTTTTGCTTGTAGGTCTTGAGGCGGAAATGCGTGGCGGTGGAGAGCACGCCCTCCATGCTGGACAGCTTCTCGCTCACAAAGCGCGCCACCTCCAGCAGCGAATTCGCCTCCACCAATATCAGCAGGTCAAACCCGCCGGAAATCAGGAAGCAGCTGCGCACCTCGTCGAAACGCGCAATGCGTTTCGCCAGGCGGTTGAAGCCGCCGCCGCGCTCCGGCGTGCAGCGCACCTCTATCAGCGCGGACACGCCCTCCTTGTCGTCGTTCAGGATGGCCTGGTAGCCCACGATGCGGCCCTCGGCCTCCAGCTTGGCGCGCATGGCCGCCACCTCCGCGGGTTCCACCCCCAGGCGCGCGGCTATCTGCTCGTCGCTCAGGCGGGCATCCGTCTCCAACATCTTGAGAAGGGCGTTCTGTGTCATGGTGCGTGTATGATACCACCCGCCGCCGCCAAGTCAAGGGGAAACGGCGTTTCTGCTCGACATACCGCGCGCGTGGCACTACAATTGTTCCCATGCCTGATTCACGCCCCATAGCGCCGTTGGAGCCCTCGCGAGACGTGGGCTCGTTCATGCAGGACATCCTGGAGGCGGCGCACGGTGCGGAAATCGACAGCCGGCAGGCGGCGGACGCGGAGAAGGATTGCGACATCGCGCCCAAGGAGCTGCCGGCCGGGTACGGGCTGCGCGGGTACAGCATCAAGCGCACGCTGGGCAGCGGCGGATTCGGCATCACCTACCTGGCGCGGGAGAACCGCCTGCGCCGCCTGGTGGTCATCAAGGAGAATTTTCCCGCCACCCTCTGCTACCGCCAGGCCGGCACGCTGGACGTGTGCCTCAACAACCCGGAGAGCGGCAGGGAGCTCTTTGAATGGGGGCGCGGCAACTTCCTGCGCGAGGCCCGCCTGCTCGGCGGGTTCGACCACCCGGGAATCGCCAAGGTGTACAGCTATTTCGAGGCGCACCGGACCTCCTACTACGCCACGGAGTACATCGACGGCGTGTCGCTGGCCCAGGTGGCGGAGGACTACGCGCTGGGGCGCAGCCAGATCACGCAGGAATCGCTGGTGGGGCTGATGGCGCGCCTGCTGGACACGCTGGACTACCTGCACGAGCGCAAGCTGCTGCACCGCGACGTGAAGCCTGACAACGTGCTCATCACACGCAACGGCTTGCCCAAGCTGATCGACTTCGGCGCCGCGCGCGAGAAGTACGGCGACAGCAACGTGTCCGTGGTGGAATCCCTGGGCTTCACCCCGGCGGAGCAGGGGGAGAAGGACGGCAACATGGGGCCGTGGACGGATTTGTACGCGCTGGGCGCCACGCTGTACTACCTGCTGACGGGCACGTGCCTGCCGGGCTGCCGCCAGCGCGAGCTGTACGATGCCGCCACGCCGCTCGCCGCGCATCCCAAGCTCCTCAAGAGTTTCGATATCGACCTGCTGCGCAGCATCGACCACGCCATCCGCCCCGCCATTCAGGAGCGCTACCAGAGCGTGAGCCAGTGGATGGACGACATCCGGCCCTTTGCGTGAGGCGCGGCTTCAGTTCATGCGCAGTACGGGGGCAAGGGCCTCCATGAGCGCCTGGGAATCGTAGAAGCCGTTCATGGCGATGGGGCGCATGGTTTCTCCCAGTGCCTTCATGGTCTGCTCAAACTCTGCGCCAATGGCCTTCTCCACCTGGGCCTGGATTTCCGGGGAGGGCTCGCCGAGCTTCTCGTTTTCCGCGGAAACGGCGTCCATCTTGGCCACCAGCTCCTTCACCTTGGGAGCGGCGGCATCGGCGCCCGCGGTGTCCTTGACCCCTTGGAGCGCGTCGTTCAGCTCCTTGATGCAGTTCATGAGGTTGCGTGCGGCGGCCTCGAACTTCGCGGCATCTGCGGGTGCGGCGGCTTCCGCCGGGGCAGCGGGAACGGCGGGAGCGGTTTCCTGGGCAAAAGCGGGCGCAAGGGCGAGCACGGCGGCGGTGAGAAGGATGCTGTTCTTCATGCGCTCCACTATGGGCTTGCCGCGCCGCCATGTCAAGCCTGCACCACGTGCGCAGCGGCGTGGGGCGCGAGGATGACCAGGCGCTTTTCCTTGCGGCAGGCGGTGAACCCGCCGGGCAGGTTGGCGCGCGCGGTGGGGGCGTCCGGCGGCAGGATGGCATCCACGGCCAGCACATGCTCCTCCGCCAAGTCCGGCACGCCGGCGGTGCGCAGGTGGCGTGCCAGCGCGGCCTTGCGCAGCGGTGCGGGAAACTCCAGCACGAGCGGCAGGAAGAGCCGCCCCTGCGGGTCCGTGAGCGGCAGCAGCGCCAGCGCGGCGTCCAGCGCCTCCAGCGTTTCCCGCTGCAGGCGCGCGCTGCGGTTGAGCACGGGTGCCACATCGCGCCCCAGCGCGCGTGAGAGGGAGGGCAGCACCTCCAGGCGGATGCGGTTGCGCGCGGCGTCCGGCACGGCGTTGGTGGCGTCCTCCCGCCAATCCTGCCCTTGGCTTTCCAGCCACGCGGTGATTTGCGCGCGCGGGATTTCCAGCAGCGGGCGCACCCAGGTGGTGGTGCCGTCGTTGCGCACGGGCAGCATGCCGCGCGCTCCCGCGGAACCCCGCGCCAGGCGGAACAGCACGGTTTCCGCCTGGTCGTCCGCATGGTGGGCCAGGGCCACGGTGTTGCCGCCGCAGCGGGATGCGGCCTCCGCCAGGATGGCGTGGCGGGCGCGGCGTGCGGCGGTTTCCAGGGATTCGCCGCTTTCCGCCGCCAGCTGCGGCACGGAGACGCGGTGCTCCTCATACGGGATGTTCAGGCGCGCGCAAAGGTCCTTGCAGAAGGCGGCGTCCGCATCCGCCTCCGCGCCGCGGATGCCGTGGTGCACGTGGCATGCCAGCAACCGGCAGCCGCGGTTGCGCAGGGCCAGCAGCAGCGCCACGGAATCGCGCCCGCCGCTCAACCCCGCCACCACCGTGCGCCCGTCCAGGTGCGGCAGGCATTCCGGCAGCAGGGGCAGCTCTGCCGTTCCCTGCATAAAGGATTATTTCTTATCCTTCTTCTTTTTCTTGTCCTTGCCCTTGGCGTCCTTCTTGCCCGCCTTGGGCGCGGGCTGGGCCGTTTCCGCCTTGGCCATGTCGGGCGCCACGGCGGCAAAGATTTCCTCCGGCGTCATCTCGTCCGTGGCGGGCACGGCCTTCACCGCGCCGCTGGCGTACAGCACCATGATGTTGCCCTTGTGGCGCCCCACCGCCGGCATCACCATCTTCACAAAGCCCGCGTAGTCGTGCACGCTCTGGGATTTCTCCGGGTTGCCGTCCGTCAGCCACGGCAGGCTTTCCAGACGCTGCTTGGCGCTGGTGCGGATGCAGGAGTTCGGGTTCTCCGGGTCCTCGCTGGCATCCGTCCACGACACGTAGGACACGCTCTTGTAGTCCGCCGTGAACATCTTTTCATTGCCCACCTGGGCTCGGTTGTCCACGGGGCAGTGGAAGTAGGTCGGCAGCTTGATCTTGCCCTTGGGCTTGCTCGGCAGCTGCGCCTCGCATGCATCCAGCTGCGCCAGCGCTATCCACCACCCGTGCGTCTCTATCACGTTCTCCGTGTCCGGGTCGTCGTCCATCCCGCTGGTGGGCAGCAGCGCGCTGTGCGCGCGGTCGTCCCCGTACATCATGCCCAGCTTGCTGAGCTGCTCCAGGTTTTCCTTGCACGCCTGGTCGTTGCCGGCACCGGCGCGCGACCAAATGGCCACGGCGCCGATGGCGCCGATGACCGCCAGGATGGCTATCACCACCATGAGCTCAATCAACGTGAAACCGTAACGCTTGCGGATGCGGGCTGTCTTCATACTTTCCCCACTCTACCACATTTCTCCCCCGCTGCAAGAAAAAAGAGCCGCGCGGCATGTGCGCCGCGCGGCCCGGAAACCATTTGCAAGCCCTATCAGGAGTGCATGGGCATGATGACGTAGAGGAACTCGTCCTTCACGCGCAGCACGCCGGGGCTGGAGGCGTCGATGAGGTCGAGCGCCACCTCGCCGTCGCCCACGGCCTTGAGCGGGGCCAGGATGAAATCGGCGTTGAAGGTGATGGCGAGCTCGCGGCCCTGGTAGTCGATGGGCATCTCTTCATGGGCCTCGCCCACATCCGCGGCGCTGGACTGCACCTCCATGGAGCCGGGGGCGAAGCGGAAGCGCACGGTGTTGGACTTCTCGGCGGAGAGCAGGGAGACGCGGCGCACGATCTCGTTGAGGTCCGTGGCGGGCATGGTGATGCGCTCGTTGTAGCGGCTGGGGATGACCTGGCGGTAGTTCGGGTAGTTGCCGTCAATCAGCTTGGTGATGAGCAGCGTGTCGCCGAAGTCGAAGAACGCCTGGTTGCTGGTGATGCGCACCAGCACGTCCCCGGCGTCGCCCAGCAGGCGGTGCACCTCCGCCACGGCGCGGCTCGGGATGTCGATGCACACGGAGGAGCTTTCCGGGAACTCCAGCTCGTTCTCGAAGAGCGCGAGGCGGCGGCCGTCCGTGGCCACCAGCGTGAGCTTGCCGTCCTGGAAGCAGGTGTAGATGCCGTTGAGCACGTAGCGCGTGCCGTCGTTGGAGATGGCGAATTCCGTGAAGCGGAAGCCGCGTGCCAGCATGGCCTGCGGCACCTTGAATTCACGCGCCTCCTTCACGGCGGGCAGGCCGGGGAATTCCTCCGGGGCCAGGCCGTTGAGCTTGAACTGCGCGCGGTCGCAGCGGATGGTGGCAACGGTGCCGGCCACCTCCACGCTCACCTCGCCGTCGCGCATTTCGCGGATGATGCTCTGCAGCTTCTTGGCGGGCAGGGTGATGGCGCCGGGCTTCTCCACCATGCAGGGGATTTTGGACTCGATGGTGAGCTCCATGTTGGTGGTGGTGAGCTTGAGCTCGCCCTCCGCCGCAGCCAGCAGCACATTGGAGAGAATAGGCATGCTCGGGCGCGTGGATACCACGCCCGCCACCTTGTTCAAGCCATCAAGAAGAACTTGTTTCGCTAATGTGAATTTCATATCCAGTCCTTTGTTGAAAGGTATTCTATACCCGCGCGCGGCGCACCGCAAGAAAAATCTTCGCCCCCGCCCCACATTTTTGGGAGATTGCCGCCAGCCACCACAACATGTTGTGGTAATACCCGCCCTTGACGGGGTGGTACCCCTTTGGTAGAATGCCCGCATGGCATATTTGGAGCTGGAAAACGTCTGCGTGCACTTCCCGGTGCGCAACGCATGGGGCGCCGCGGGCGGCGTGGTGCGCGCGGTGGACGGCGTTTCCCTCTCCGTGCAGAAGGGTGAAATCCTGGGGCTGGTGGGGGAATCCGGCTGCGGCAAGTCCACGCTGTCCCGCGCGGTCATGCAGCTGCAGCCCGTCACCTCCGGCCGCATCACGCTGGACGGCGAGGAGCTGACCGCCATGAGCGCGCGCGAGGTGCAGCGGCGGCGGCTGGATTTCCAGATGGTGTTCCAGGACCCGTACGCCTCCCTGAACCCGCGCTTCAGCATCTTCTCCACGCTGGTGGAAGCCCTTTCGCAGCGCGAGCCCCTGCCGCGGCGGGAGCGCGAGGCCGCCGTGGCGCAGCTCATGGAGCGCGTGGGGCTCAGCCCGGAGCACATGTACAAGTACCCGCACGAGTTCTCCGGCGGCCAGCGCCAGCGCATCGCCATTGCACGCGCCATCGCCCCGCAGCCCGCGCTGTTGCTGGCGGACGAGCCGGTCTCCGCGCTGGACGTCTCCATCCAGAGCCAGATACTCAACCTGCTCACCGAGCTCACGCGCGAATTGGGGCTCACCATGATTTTCATCTCGCACGATTTGTCCGTGGTGCACTACCTGGCGGACTCCATAGCGGTGATGCAGCGCGGCAGGATTGTGGAGTACGGCACGGCCGATGCCGTCTTCAACCACCCGCAGAATCCCTACACCCAAACCCTCCTGGCCGCCGTGCCCGCGCTGTGAAACGGCTTGACAAGCGGTGCCGTCCCATGCTATAAACAGCCTATCATCCGCTGGGCGGATGATGTGTACCTTTTTCATAAATACAACCGAAAATGACGACCAAAGACATCATGCTGACGCTGGCGCTCGGGCTTGCCCTGGGCGCGCCGCTCGCCGCGCAGGAAAGCGCGGCTCCCATGTCCCCCACGCCCGTGGCGGCGGAACACCCCGCCTGCGCCTGGAACGAGTACCCGCGCTGGAGCAAGATCACCCCCAAGCAGGTGCTGGCGGACATGCGCTACGGCCTGCAGCGCGCCCAGCAGAACATTGATGCCCTTTGCGCCGTCACGCCGGACAAGGCCACCTTTGAAAGCGTTTTCGGAGCCTACCAGGAGATAGGCCGCGACTTGGACTACGCGGAAAGCATGATCAGCGTGCTGGGGAGCAATATGGATTCCCCGGAAATCCGCGAGGTGGAGGAGCAGCTCATCCCGGAGCTCTCCGCCTTCTCCGCCTCCATCGTCGCCAACGAGAAGCTTTGGGCGGTCGTCAAGAACGCCGCCGCACAGGATTGGGTGAAAACCCTCTCCCCCGCCAAGCAGCGCTATGTGCAGCAGGTGGTGGACTCCTTCCGCGAGAGCGGCGCCGACCTCTCGCCCGAGCAGAAGGCACGCAAGGCGCAAATCATGGAGCGCCTGGGCACGCTCACGCACGAGTTCGGCAAGAAGGTGCTGGATTCCACCAACGCATGGCAGTTGGTGGTGACCGACAAGGCGCAGCTGGCCGGCATGAGCGACGCCTGGATGGCCAAGGCCGCCGCGGCCGCGCTGGAGAAGGGCCTCGGCACCAAGGACGCCCCGCAGTGGCTCGTCACGCTGGATGTTGACAGCGTCGTCGAGGTGCTGCGCAACTGCACCGTGCCCGCCACCCGCAAGGCGTGCTGGGAGGGCCGCCAGAGCGTGGGCGCCGGGGAGTACGACACCACCGCGATTGTGGCGGAGGTGATGCAGCTGCGCAAGGAGCTCGCGGAGATGCTCGGCTTCAAGACCTACGCGGACCTCACCACCGCCCACCGCATGGTGGAGAGCGGCGACAAGGCCATGGCCTTTGTGGACGACCTCGCCGCGCAGGTGCTGCCCGCGTTCGAGAAGGAATGCCGGGAGCTGCTTGACTTCTACGCCAAGGAAACCGGAAAGAGGGTGGAGAAGATGGACCCCTGGGACATCCCCTACTACTCATACCAGCAGAAGAAGCAGCGCTACGCGTTCGACCCCGATTCCGTGCGCCCCTACTTTGAGGCGGAACAGGTGCGCCAAGGCATGTTCAACCTCGCCTCCACGCTGTACGGCATCAGCTTCAAGGAGGTGCCCACCGTCTGCCTCAAGCCCGGCGAGGACCTGCCCGCCGGAAAGGCGGAGGTCTGGTACCCCGGCGTGCGCCTCTTCGAGGTGCGCGACAACAAGACCGGCGCCCATCTCGGCTCGTTCTACATGGACCTCTACCCGCGTCCCAGCAAGCGCGCGGGCGCCTGGGTGATGCCCCTGGCATTCGGCGAGCCCAGCGCCAACGGCAAGCCCCACCGCCCCCACCTGGCCGCCCTCTGCGGCAACCTCACCGCCCCCACGGACGACACGCCCGCCCTCTACTCCCACTATGACGTGGAGACCATCTTCCACGAGTTCGGGCACATGATGCACAACATGCTCGGCGACACCGAGCTGCTGGCGCACTCCGGCTCCTGCGTGGCCTGGGACTTTGTGGAGCTGCCCAGCCAGCTCAACGAGAACTGGACCTGGGAACCGGAGGCCCTCGCCACCTACGCCAAGCACTACAAGACCGGCGAGCCCATGCCCGCAGAGCTGGTGAAGAAGCTCAACGACAGCCGCTTCTACATGCCCGCAACGGATGAGATGAGCCAGCTCGCCCTCGCCAAGCTGGATTTGGAGATGCACATGAACTACGACAAGCTCTTCAAGGGACGCGACCTGGACGAGGCATCCAACGCCCTGGTGGGCGCGTGGCGCATGCCCGCCACCGTGCCCTCCCGCTCCATCATGCGCAACCTCACCCACTGCATCACCGGCGGGTACGCCGCCGGGTACTACTCCTACAAGTGGGCGGAGGTGCTGGCCGCGGACGCCTTCTCGCGCTTCGCCAAGGAGGGCGTGCTCAACCCCGCCACCGGCGCCGCCTACAGGGAGGCCATCCTCTCCAAGGGCGACAGCAAGCCCGCCGCCCAAATCTTCCGCGACTTCATGGGACGCGATCCCCAGCCGGACGCCCTGCTGAAGAAAGAAGGACTGAAGTGATTTACTAAGTACTATGTACTAGGTACTATTTGAAAAGTCGGCGGGCGCGGTTAGTGGTTGGCGAGGTAATCCGCCAGCAGGCGCAGGGCGCGGGCGCGGTGGGAGATGGCATCCTTCTCCTCCGCGGTGAGCTGCGCCATGGTGCACTTGTAGCCGTCCGGGATGAAGAGGGGGTCGTACCCGAAACCGCCGGTACCGATGGGGTTGAGGGTGATCTGTCCCTCCACGGTGCCGGGGAAGGAGGCAATCTCTTTGCCGTCCTGAGCCAGGCTGATGACGCAGGCGTAGTGCGCCTTGTACGGGGCCTGGCCGGGCAGGGCGGCAAGCTCGCGCAGGAGCTTGCGGTTGTTCTCGTCGTCCTTGCCGTGCTCGCCGCAGAAGCGTGCGGACATCACGCCGGGCGCGCCGTTGAGGATATCCACGCAGATGCCGGAATCATCCGCCACCACCAGGCCCGGCACACGGGCGGAAACGGCCTCCGCCTTGATGGCGGCGTTGGCGGCAAAGGTGGTGCCGTCCTCCACGGGGTCGGGTATGCCGGGGTATTCGTCCAGCGTGTGCAGCTCGTACCGCGGGGGCAGGATGCGGGCTATCTCCTTGGCCTTGTGGGCGTTCTTGGTGGCAACGACGAGTGGTATCTTCTTCATGGTTCAGGATTGTTGCGCGGGCTTCTGCTTGTCCAGCACGTGGGTGATGAAGCGGCGCAGCACCAGGATGCTCACCACGCCGCAGAAGCCGTCGGAAACCGCCTGCGAGAGCCACACGCCCGAGTCGTCCTCAAAGAAGCGCGGCAGTATCAGCAGGCAGGGCAGCAGCACCAGGCACTGGCGGGAAAGGTTCAGGAAGATGCTCATGATCGGCCGCCCGATGGACTGGAAGAAGTTGCCGATGGCTATCTGGGAGCCCACGATCGGGAACACCAGCGCCATGTAGCGCATGCCGCGCAGGCTGAGCTCCGTGAGCTCGCCGTGGTGCGGGTCGTCCGCGTTGATGAAGGCGGCGATGACGGTGCCGGGGATGAGCTCCGCCATGAGCCAGCCGACGGTGGTGATGCAGACGGCTGCGGCAATGGCGCGGTAGAGCACGCCCTTCACGCGGGCGTAGTTGCCCAGGCCCAGGTTGTACCCGGCAATGGGCTGCATGCCCTGGGTGACGCCCAGCACCACCATCACGAACAGGAACAGCACGCGGTTCACGATGCCGAACGCCGCCAGCCCCAGCTGGCCGTCGAACTGGATGAGCAGCTTGTTGAACACCACCACGATGACGCAGCCCACGATGTTGAGCAGGCAGGGCGGCATGCCCACCGTGCAGATGCGGCGGATGATTTTCACGCTCGGGCGGTAGATGCCGCGGCGGAAGTGCAGGATGTGGGATTGCCCGCAGTAGTGGGCCAGGATCCAGGCCAGGGCCACGAACTGCGCGCCGATGGTGGCGATGCCCGCGCCCGTCATGCCCCAGCCCAGCCAGTAGATGAACACGTGCGCCGCCGCTATGTTCACCACCATGGCGATGAGCAGGCTCGCCATGGCTTTCCGCGGGTAGCCGCTCGCGCGCATCAGGTGGTTCAGGTTGAACATGAAGTACGAGATGGGGCAGCCCAGCTGCAGCACCAGCGTGAAATCACGCGCCGGACCCAGCGTGTTCTCGTCCGCACCGAAAAACAGCAGTATCTCGTCCAGCCACAGCAGCGGCACCCAGCCCACCAGGATGCCCAGCAGGAAGCTCAGCCCCAGGCAGTTGCCCAGCACGCGGAACGCGTTCTCGAACTTCTGCTGCCCCAGGAAGATGGAGGCGGACGCCGCGCTGCCCAGCCCCACCAGCGTGCCCGCCGCACCCACCAGGTTCATCAGCGGGAAGATGAGGGCAATGGCCGCTATGGCGTACGCGTTGCAGCACTGGCCGATGTAGATGGAATCAACGATGTTGAACACCGCCATGGCCGCCATCCCGATGATGGCCGGCAGCGAGTACTGGAAAAGGAGCCGCCCCACGGGGTGCGTCTCCAAGGCTATCAACTTGGGGTCCTTTTCCATCTCGCCGCGCCTTATACGCGCACACAAGCCTTTTGTCAAGGCGGAACATGTCCATCACACCCGCACGGTGCATGTGTCCCAATGGTTTCTTGGAAAAACAAGCTTGGTATGCAATGATTGGTGGTAACCAGCGCATGAGAGAGACCACCCATGGTGCCCCGAACCACTCCGGCCCTGACGGGCGGAGTTATGGGGATTGACATGCGGAGGGGGACACCCCACAGGTTGACACCATGTGGCTACGCATAAGCGAACACCGCCCCCTACCTGTGGCAGGGTGGGGTTCAATGTTAGCGCGCCTATCGGCGCGTGGTATCATGTTTCATCTGGCAGCAAGCCAGATGAAACTTGTCATCTCCGCGCCAACAGGCGCGGCTATATTTGAGCCATTCCGATGGCGACACAAGGTTAGCCCAGGCCGGAAGGCCTGGGGTGTCCCCCTCCGCATTTACAACTAACGGAGTCCCGCCAAATGGCGGGGCGGATGAGCGCCAAGGATTGCAGCTCTCCGCGCGTTTTTTCGCCGCCATATAAGGAAGGGGGCCTCCATTTTTGCAAATTTCCATAATCATGAGCATCTGCGCCCTCCAAGGCAGAAAAGATTTCTATGGAACACATTTGGTTTGACACCCGCGAAGGAGCAAATCAATTGACAGACCGCACCAGCATGGGGTAGGATAGCCTTATGTTCAGATTTTGCACAGCTGCAATCATGGGTCTGCTGGTGTTGGCCGGTGTTTCCCGCGGAGCGGATGCGCCGGGGAAGCCGAATATCATCCTGGTGCTGGTGGACGACATGGGGTGGGGCGATTTATCCTTCTGCCCGGATTTGACGGGCAAGGGTCCGGCGATACCGACGCCGCGGCTGGCGGATATGGCGAAGAAGGGGGCGCTGCTGAGCCGGCACTACACGGCGGCTCCGGTGTGCGCGCCCGCGCGCGCCTCCCTGTTTTCCGGCGTGCACCAGGGGCACGCGGAGGTGGTTCGCAACAACAGTTTCGACGCCGCGCTGGAGAACTCGCACACGCTGGCCACGGTGCTGCGTGAGGCCGGGTACGCCACGGCGCTCATCGGCAAGTGGGGCATTGGCGGCGGCGCAGAGGGCGGCGGCACGCCCAAGACCGCGGCGGCCTGGCCCACCAAGCGCGGGTTCGACTACTTCTTCGGCTACCACAACCACATCGCCGGACACCGCCACTATCCCAAGGAGGAGAACAACGCGGACCCGGATATGCACGCCAACGCCATCTGGGACATGGAGGACATGATCACCAAGGACCTGGACAACTGCTACAGCACGGATTTGTTCACGGCGCGCGCGAAGAAGTGGATACAGGACCACCGCGCGGCGCATCCCAAGCAGCCGTTCTTTGTGGCGCTCACGCTCATAGCGCCGCACGCGCGCCTGGCCATCCCCGCCGCGCCGTACCCCAAGGGCGGAGTCAAATGGCTCGGCAAGCCCGGACAGATGATCAACACCGCCAAGGGCAACTGGGACTCCTTCATCGACCCCCGCGTGAAGCACCTGGCCGACACCGCGGAATGGAAGGACCAGGCCCGCGCCCTCGGCAACGAGCAGGGAATCCTGGAGGCCGAGCAGCGCCACGCCACCATGATCGCCCGCGTGGACGACGCCATGGGCGACCTGGTAGACACCTGCCGCAAGCTGCAGATTGACAAGAACACCTTCATCGTCTTCATTTCCGACAACGGCCCGCACAACGAGGGCGGTGCCGCGGGTACATCCCCCGGCCACCCCGCGCCCGCGCAGAACCCCGCCTTCTTCCGCAGCTACGGCGGGGCGGACGGCATCAAGCGCGACGTGTGGGACGGCGGCCTGCGCGTTCCCTGCCTGGTGTACGCGCCGGGCATCGTGAAAGGCGGGTTGAAGGACAAGACGCCCAGCCAGTTCCAAGACTGGATGGCCACGTTCGCGGATTTGGCGGGGGTTCCGGTTCCGATGCGCTGCGACGGCGTTTCCCTGCTGCCCGTGCTGAAGGGCAAGAAGAAGGGCGTGCAGCCGCACACCGTCTACACGGAGTACAACTTCGGCGGCGGCATGCCCGTGTACCGGGACTACGCGGACAACAAGCGCAACCGCCAGCGCGGCGAGCAGCAGGTCCTCTTCTTCCAGGCCCCCGGCGGCAAGACCCTCAAGGCCATCCGCTGCAACATCTCCACCGGAAACGAGGACTTTGAAATCTACGACACCGCCGCGGACCCGCACGAGGAGCACAACCTCGCCCCCAAGTTCGCCCAGATGCAGCCGCGCCTCAAGGCCCTGGCGCTCTACAACCGCCGCGCGTACGACTACACGCGCGACAGCTCTGCCGGGGCCCGCAACAATGCCTGCGTCGGCAGCCGCTCCTACGATTCCCTGAACGTCCCCGCGGATGAGGCCAAGCCCGCCGCGCCCGGTCTGAAGTGCCGCCGCGTGGAGGGGCTCGCGTGCCCGTGGGTGCCGGAGTTCGACACCCTGCCCGCCCCCGCGCTGGCCGCCGCCGTGAAATCCACCGTCCCCAACCCCGCCGCCGCGGAGCTACCCGCCAAGAGCATCACCAACTTCCGCGGATTCATCAACATCCCCGCGGACGGCGTGTGGCACTTCTACCTCACCCTGAACCAGGTGGACGGCTCCAAGGCCTACCTCCGCATGCACCGCTTCCAGCTCATTGACGCCGACTTCAACTACAAGCCCGGCTCCACCGTCAACGAGTCCGCCGCCATCAACGCGGACGAGGCCATCGCCGCCTCCACCGGCAAGCGAGGCATCCCCCTGGCCGCAGGCCCGCACGCGGTTGACTTCACCATCGTGCAGGGCGAGGGCGCACCGGGAAAGGTCAAGCTGGAATGGGAGGGCCCAAACACGCCGCGTGCGGAGATACCGGATTCCGCATGGCTGGCGGAGTGAGGATTCTTCCTAGAAAATCATTGCCATCCCATAGCGCTCCTCTAGCGGAGCGCAAACCCGCATGGTTGCGGGGTGAGAAATTCGGCTGCCGCATCCCAATGAAAATTGGAAAATGGCGTTCCGCCTACGCCCTGCGGGCTACGGCGTGACAAGGATTGGTGTGCAATGATTGGTGCAAACGAGCGCATGAGAGCTGCACCCCTTGGTGCCACGAACCACTCCGGCCCTAACGGGCGGAGTTATGGGGATTGAAATGCGGAGGGGGACACCCCACAGGTTGACACCAGGTGGCTACGCATAGGAGAACACCGCCCCCTGCCTGCGGCAGGGTGGGGTTCAATGTTTGCGCGCCTGTCGGCGCGTGGTATCATGTTTCATCTGGCATGCTGCCAGATGAAACCCACCCGCGACCGCGCCGGATAGCGCGGCTAGATACAGGCGCCCCACCCGTAGGGGGCGGCGCAATCTTATACGTAGCCACATGGTGTCAACCTGTGGGGTGTCCCCGCATGCCAACCAATCCCCATAACCCCGCTTGCCGGGGTGGTTCGAGGCACCAACGCCTGCTCCTCTCCGAGCGTTTTTTATGGGGCGGCAATGCTAGAAGATGAAGAAATCCACGGCGCGGAGGCGCACGGAGCCGAAGAATTTGGCGTGAATGAGGCGGACGCGCTGGGCCTGGTAGGCCTCGGCGGCGGCACGGAGTTCGTTGGTGACGGATTCCGGGGCGTGGTTGGCCAGCAGGCCGCTCTGCTGCAGGTACGCGATGGCGGCGAAGGTGGCGGGCACGGCGGCTTCCGCGGAGGGGAGGTCCTGAATGGCCTCGTAGCGCTTGGTGAGCCCGTTGAAGATGCGGACGAGCTCCGCGGTCTCCTGCGCGGTGTAGGGCTTGGAGACGGCATCCGCGGGCAGCATGCGGAAGAGCACGGGCATGGGCAGCCAGGTGATGATTTTCTCATACTGCTCCGCGGGGATGTCGGCGTACTGCGCCATCACGCCCATGGAGGGCACATCGATGCCGAAGAGCTCCACCCAGTGTTCCAACGCCTGTTCCGCGGCGTAGCTTTGGGCGCCGCTGAGGTTGCCGTTGCCCATGGCCTGCAGCAGGTCGGTGAACGCGGCGGGGCATCCCAGCGAGCGAGCAAACCCGGCGGCGGCGAAGTTGTTGGCGTCGGTGATGCGCCCAGCATCCGCCTTGCGCTGCAGCTGGCGCAGCAGCAGCACGCTCTTGATGGCGGTGGCCTGCTCCAGGCGCTGCAGCGGGGGCAGCGCCTTCACCTGCGCCTCCGTGGGCGGCAGGGGGAAGTGCGCGGCGGCCACGGTGACGTAGGGTTCCACGCCGTTCACGGCGAGCATCCATGCGGGCATGCTTGCGCACGGCCCCTCCTGCGCGGCCAGCGGCAGCGCGGCCAGGGCGGCCAGGATGAGCGTGCGCGGCGTCATGGAAACAATCAGGCGATTTCGCCGAAGTAGAACTTCTTCTTGCCGCGGCGGATGATGAGCACGGAGCCATCCAGCGCGCACGCGGCGTCCACCATGAAGGCGGGATCCTTCACGGTCTCTCCGTTGATGGAGATGGCGCCGTTGCCGATGAACTCGCGGGCCTCGCGCTTGGAGGAGCAGATGCCCGCGCCCACCAGCACATCCGCCAGCGGGCCGGGGGTGATGCCCACGTGCGGCACGTTCTTCATGCCGGCCTTGATGTCCCGCAGGCTAAGGCTCTTGAAATCCCCGGCGAAAAGCTTTTCGCTGATTTCCACGGCGTGGGAGTATTCTTCCTCGCCATGGAGGTCGGTGATGATTTCGCGGGCGAGGGCCTTCTGGGCGATGCGCTGCTCCGGGTGCTCCGCGTGCTGCGCCTCAATCTCGGTGATTTGCTCCGGGGTGAGGAAGGTGAGCCGCTTGAGGTAGGAAATGACGCAGCTGTCCTCTGTGTTGATGAGGAACTGGTAGAGCTCGTACGGGCTGGTCTTCTCCTTGTCCAGCCACAGCGCGTTGCCCTCGCTCTTGCCGAACTTGTTGCCCTGGGAGTCCGTCACCAGCGGCATGGTCAGCGCGTACACCTCGTCGCCCGTGGTCTTGCGGATCAGCTCGATGCCCGTGGTGATGTTGCCCCACTGGTCGCTGCCCGCCACCTGCAGGTCCACGCCGCGCGTCTCGTGCAGGAGCTTGAAGTCGATGGCCTGGATGAGCATGTACGAGAACTCCGCGTAGGAGATGCCGCTCTCCATCTGCCGCCGCACGTGGTCCTTGGTGAGCATGTAGCCCACGTTGATGTACTTGCCGTAGTCGCGGAAGAAGTCGATGACGTTGAGCTCCTTGATCCAGTCGTAGTTGTTGACCACCTCGAAGCCGAAAAGGCGCTCCACCTGGGCCTTGAGGGCCTCGTAGTTGCGGATGACCTCCTGCTTCTGCTTGAGCTCGCGCTCCACCGTGCCGCGCGGGTCGCCTATCAGCCCGGTGGCCAGCCCCACCAGCAGGATGGGCGTGTGCCCCGCACGCTGCATGCGCCGCGTGATCAGGAAGCTCGAATAGTGCCCCAGGTGCAGGCTGTCCGCCGTCGGGTCCGTGCCGATGTAGAACGTCATCCCGCCCTTGTTGAGCTTCTCGATCAACTCCGGGCTGGAAATCTGGTTCACCAGCCCGCGCCATTGCAGTTCTTCGTAAAAGGTCATTGCCGTGCGTTTTCTTGTCCTTGGAAGTGCGCGCATGTTACCACACGCACGCGGAACTGTCAAAGCGAATGCGCGCCCGCACGGGGCGCGTGACGGAAAAACAACTTGCATCCCGAGCACAAGCGGGGTAGGATACGCGCGTATGAAACCCTGCATCGCCATCGCCTCCCTTTGCCTTTGCCTGTTCGCCGTGCCCTGCTGCAAGAGCACCGGCAAGATTGTGGCCACGCCCGCCTACCTGCAGGCGGATTCCCCCGACGACCCGCCGGGGATGCGCGCCGCACGTGCCGCGGAGCGCGCCAAGCGCGTGAAGGACGGCGCCTACAAGCCCGGCGAGCAGCTCGACGTGCAGGGCGGCAAGGTCTACGTCTTCCGAAGAAACCCGGATATCGACAAGGAGACCAGCGGCGGCATGGTCAGCGCGAACAAGGCCACCATTGTGGTCTGCGAAGGCATGTACTACTACGTGGAGCTTGACGACGGCAGCAAGGGCTACATCCGCGAAACGGACCTGGTGAACCCGCAGCGCCTGGTGCAGAAGGGCCTGATGCCGGAGCTGGGGCCGGACGGCATGCCCCTGCCGGGCGGCGGCGTGCTTTTCCCGGAGGAGACCGCCGTGCAGGGACAGCCCATCGAGCTGGACCAGAACCAGAAGCTCATGACCAACTCCGCCGGCCGCACCGTGGTGGTGTCCACCAAGACCACCGAGAAGGGCGACGCCTTCGAGGCACGCAAGCGCGCCATGATGGGCGAGGGCGCAGACCAGCCGCAAGGCAAGGACGCCGCGCTGCCGGAGCCCAAGCCGGAGCAGGACGCGGGACAGCCTCCCCTGCCCTCGCCGGACGACATACCGGACCTGCCGGAGTCCAACGCGGCCCCGGCCATGTAACGCAACATGCCCACGCGCCCCTTCCCCGCCCTGATTGAGGAGTTCCTGCTGCACCTGGCGGCGGAACGCGGGCTGAGCGCCAACTACCGCATGTCCGTTCGGCGCAGCCTCACGCGCCTGGCGGAATGGTGCGGCACGCAGAACCTGACGCCGGAGCAGCTCACGGAGCCCCTGCTGGCCGCCTACCACCGCTCCATGCGCGCGGACGGCCTGGCCGCGTCCTCCTGCCGCGTGGCCATGGTGCACCTGCGCATCTTCTTCCGCTATCTGGCCGCCACCAAGGCGCTGTCGGAAAACCCCGCCGCCCTCCTGGTGGCTGGCGGCGTCCGCCGCACCATCCCGGAAACCCTCACCGCGGAGCACGTCAGCAAGCTGCTGGAAAGCATCGACCCCGCCGACATCCCATTCGGCGCGCGAGACCGCGCCATGCTGGAGATGCTTTACGGCAGCGGCCTGCGCGTCAGCGAGCTCGTCTCACTCCGCGCCGACCAAATCGACTGGGAGGAAATGTTCCTGCGCATCACGGGCAAGGGCGGCAAAACGCGCTACGTGCCGCTGGGCGGCGTGGCGGCAGACGCCCTGCGCAACTACCTGCGCGAGGGCCGCGCCAAGCTGGCGCGCCAAGGGAAACGCACGGAGGTGCTGTTCCTCTCCAACCGCGGCGCGCAGCTCACGCGCGAGCGCATCCGCCAAATCATCAAGGCACGCGCCGCCGCCGCGGGGCTCCCGGAAAACGTCTACCCCCACATCATGCGCCACTCCTTCGCCACCCATCTCCTGGAGAACGGCGCAGACCTCCGCGTCATCCAGGACATGCTCGGCCACGCCGACCTCGCCACCACCCAAATCTACACCCACGTGGAGCAGAAGCGCCTCGTCAACCTCCACCGCTCCTTCCACCCCAGGGGGAGGAAATAATTGGCGTGCAATGACGGGTGGCAACGGGTGTGGTTGGTAGGCAATGCCGTGGCGGCGCCGGACCACGCGCCCTCACGCCTTGCCTGCCGGCCGGTGCAAGCGCGGATCCCACGGATCCGGTTTAGGAAGCGGTGCCGGGTGCGCCGGCATCTTGCGGTTCCGCAACCTCTCCTGCCGCTCCCGCATCCGCTCCATCCGCTCCTTCCACTCATCCTCTGCGCGCACCTTCTCCGCCTCGGCGAATTCGGGCGGTGTGGTGTGCCTGGGGCTTCTCTTCTTGCGACCCTTTTTCATTCGTCGGTGCGGGTTTGGTGATGTGCGAGGATGGCGCGGCAGCGCGGGCGGAATGCACGCGCAGCATCGTCCATGGCGGTGCGGCCGCCGCGGTCCTTCATGTCGACATTGGCGCCATGCTCCAGCAGGAAGCGGACGAGCGCGGGGCAGCGCGCGGAAACGGCCGCCATGAGCGGGGTGTTGCCGAACTTGTCCTGCGCGTTCACGTTGGCACCCATCTGCACCAGCCTGCGCGCGCAATCCAGGCGTCCCTTGTACGCGGCGGCCATCAACGGTGTCATTCCATCGCGGTCGCGGATTTCCGTATCCACGCCCTCGTTCACCAGGGCCTGCACGGCGGCGGTGTCGCCAACCCGCGCGAAACGGTGAACCACAGGCACGGCGCCGGAGCATAGCCCTTCCCTGCCGCACACCGATACAACCGAGGAAAAATACTTTGCCCGCCCGGCGGTGCAGAGCGCGTGGAGCATGCGACCTTCCATGGTCTTTCCACGGGTGAGTTCCGACATCAAGGAGCGGATGCACTCCACCTGCCCGATGCGGCATGCATAGCGCAACAGGCTTTTTCCCCGCGCCGCCACCAATTCAGGCGTGAGCAGGGCGCGCAAACCCGCTGCATCGCCATGCCGAATGGCGACAAGCGAATTCCGGGCAGCTGTCTCTAGTTCGGGTGTCATATCGGGTGATAGGGTGTCGTCAGGGATTGCATGTATTCCACGATTTCTTGTTCCTCTGCATCCCTGGCAATATCCAGCGCAGTCTTTCCGTCCAAGTTTTCCAAGGTTGGGTCGGCACCATGTTCCAGCAGGAGGCGCACATGCTCCAGAGAGGCTTCTTTCAGTTTGCAAAGTACCATAAGCGGAGTATACAGGTGGTCGTTCTGTGCATTGGGGTCGGCTCCGGCTTCCAGCAGCATGCGCAGGATTTCCGTTGAAACAGGGACATACCACGAATAGCACGCCCAATGCAGAGGGGTTCCGAAATCGCTCTTGCAACGGGTGTTGACATTGACTCCCGCACGAATCAGCATGGAAACCGCCTTGACGTTTCTTGCGCGCACAAAACATTCCAAGGGAGAACCGCTATCCGAGGCATCGTGAAGCGGGCAGCCCATGTCCAAAAGCCTCTGCAGGATGACGGGGTCGGAATAGTTATGCAAGGCGGTGTAGCCGCGGCGGGAGATGGCATCCGCCCTCGCGCCGCGGTCCAGCAGGAGCATGCCGATTTCCGGAGTGCCGCCTTCCATGAGCGCGGTTTTGCCCTCATGGTTCGCGGCATTCACATCTGCTCCGGTATCCAGAAGCCACTTGACCAAGGTCAAGAAGCGGCGCTCCTCCTCGTTCCCGCGCGCGCCCAGGCACCGAACGGCGAGTATGAGCGCCGTGTTGCCTTCGTTATCAACCGCATGTGTGTCGCAGCCCATTTCGGCCAGTTTTTGGGCAACGGACAAGAGCCCCTCCCAACAGGCCAAGAGGAAAGGGGTGGGGCCGGGTGCGATCGTTTCTTCATTCCGCGCCTCGATATCCACACCCATTTCCAACAGCCGCATGGCGTGTTCCGGCCTCCTTCGTTGGAGGAACCTGTGCAATGGGGTATTTCCGTCCAATCCGTGGAAATCAGGATCCGCGCCGTGCCGGCACAGCAAATCCAGGCAGGATAGGGAGATGCAGCTCTCGTTGACATAATAGGGAAGCGTGAACACGTTGTACCTGCCGTTCCACGGGGTGACACCGGCATCCGCCCCGGCGGCGAGAAGGGTGCGGATGGCCGCCTCGTCGTCGCGCTCGCACGCCCTGCAGAGGGCGGTGGGGCCACCCGGGAATTCGGTTGCGTTCACATCGCAGCCGGCATCAATAAGGCTTTGCAGGGCATCCCTCCCCTGCCCTGCGGCCTCCGCCACAGGAAGGAGGTCACGCTTGGACCACGGCGGCGGGAGTTGCGATTCATCGAACGCGCCGTGCTCCCGCAGCCATTTCTCTGCCTGTGCGTCGATGCGGTCCTTGTATTGATTCCACCAGCCGTTTTCGCCGTGCATGCCATCGAAACGGAAACCATGGTCATATATCAGTTGGGCAATGTCCGGGTTGAAGCCGTGCGACCATACAACAATGCTTTCCATGGGGTGTTCCGATTGCAGCACCCGCACGTAGTCCTTGCCTGTCCTTTTCCATGCCTCCAGCACCAACTGCACCAACTCCAAGGACCCGCCGGAGCACGCCCTGCAGAGTGTTCTGGTATCAGCCAGGGGATCCGCGCCATGCGCAAGCAGGCACATGGCCATGGGGACATCACCTTCGCGGCATGCCAGGGCAAACTCTGTTCCATCCGGAGTCCAGCCATTTATTTCCGCACCGTGAGACAGCACCAGCTCCACCAATTCCGTGGAGCCGCTGTACACGGCGTAGTGTAATGCGGTCCAGTCTTCGCACTCTTCAGCCCTCACATCGGCATCCGTCTCTTCCAGCAGATAGCGGGCCACCGCCACATGGCCTTCCCTGCATGCCGCCATCAGGGGCGTGAAATACCCGTTGTTGTCGTTCACATTCGCACCGTGTTCCACCAGCAGCTTCACACACTCCAAATTCCCGGCTCTGCACGCCAGGGTCAAAGCGCAGCAGTCGTGTTCATCGTGCGCAAGCGCGCAGGCGCCGGCATCCAGCAGGGCGCGCAGCTCCGCTGCATCACCGGCCTTGGCGGCGGCGAGCAGACGGTTGTTCAGTTCAAGTTGCGCCTTGTTCATGGGGTATTTGGGAGGGTAGGTGGGGTTATGATAGGGGAACGGCGGGGGATGTCAAGGGAATTTACGATTGGCGATCATTGACGAACCCATAAAAAACGCTCGGAAAGGTTCGGGGCACCAAGGGTGGCAGCTCTCAGCGCGTTTCCCCTGTACCAACCCCGCGCCTGTGTCATTCCGCAACTCCGCGCTTGCCATTCGGGGGAGTGTGGTGTACAATGCCGCCCACGTCAAATTTACCACCTCTCAACCATGGATATCACGATTGACAAGACCAGCGAGTGCGAGGCCACCCTCACCGCCAACGCCTCCGCAGAGGAGGTCGCCTCCATCCGCGACAACATCACCGCCACCTACATCAAGAACGCCAACATCCCCGGCTTCCGCCCCGGCAAGGCCCCCAAGAGCGTGGTCGCCAAGCGCTACGCCGACTCCATCAAGGAGGAGCTGGAGTACCGCCTCAAGTCTGATATCCAGGACAAGAGCCTGCAGGAGCACGAGGACCTCAAGGTGCTGGACTTCGGCGAGCCGGAGGCCTCCTTCCAGGAGGACGGCTCCTACAAGTTCGCCACCAAGCTCACCATCGTTCCCAACTTCGAGCTGCCGGAATACATGGGCCTGGAGGTCAAGGTGCCCTCCGCCGACATCACGGACGACGAGGTGGACGACGCGCTCAAGCAGTTCGCGGAATCCTCCGCCACGTACGACAAGGTGGAGCGCGCCGCCGCCATGGGCGACATGGTGCTCATCGACTTCAAGACCACGGTGGAGGGCAAGCCCACCGCGGAGTTCTGCGGCAAGCCCGTGGGATTCATGGAGGGCCGCGAGGGCCATCCCGTCCACATGCAGGAGGACGCCTTCATGCCCGGCCTCGCAGAGGGCCTCGTCGGCCTCTCCGCAGGCGACTCCAAGGACATCACCCTCACCATGAAGGAGGACTTCCCCATCGCCGAGCTCGCCTCCAAGGAGGTCGTCTTCCACTGCACCGCCAAGGAGGTGCAGGAGAAGCACGTGCCGGAGATTGATGAAAAACTCTTTGCCGAGGTGCTGCCCGGCAAGTCCCTGGACGAGGTGCGCGAGATTGTGCGCGGCAACCTCAAGGACCGCCGCGAGCAGGAAATCAACGAGGCCAAGGCCGACCAGATCTCCGAGAAGCTCGCCGACGCCCTCTCCTTCCCCCTGCCCCACGACCTCGTGGAGCGCGAGAACGAAAACACCGTCCAGCGCAAGGTCTACGAGGCTATCCAGAAGGGCGAGTACGACGCGATCGAAAAGTCCAAGGGCGACGACTTCAAGGCCGAGTGCCGCACGGAGACCGAGCGCAACCTGCGCGTCTACTTCGCCCTCCAGGAGATTGCCCGCAAGGAGAACATCGGCGTCTCTGAAAACGAGCTCTACGCCGCCATCGTACGCCTCGCCAAGCAGTCCCGAGAGACCAACATCAAGGCCTTCATCCGCAAGCTCTACCGCGAGAACCGCATGACCGGCGTACGCCTCTCCGTCATCACCTCCAAGGTG
>JAUNNT010000005.1:0-10627 GCA_030531305.1 Akkermansia sp. | reverse complement strand
TTGACTAGGTACGAGGTACTAGGTACTATTGTCCAGTGCGGCGCGCTCCGCGCGCGGAATTTCCAAGGCCCATCCGGCATGCTGCCGGATGGGCCTCGTTGGTGGTTGGGCGGCGCGGGTGGTTTGGGGGCATGCCAGCCAATTTGCTGCCAAAATTCGGCTATATTCCGCCGAAAATGCGCAGTTTCAACATTTTTTTGAAAATTTGCGCTTGCATTTTATCCTCTCCCGGCATAAAATGTTTCGCGTACGTGGCGCGTGGTGCGCCCAGAGCCTTTCGTCTCCATACGAAATCCAAAAACAATAGAAACAACGATACCATGAAACTGCATTTGCCCAAAATGCTCGCCGTGGCCCTGCTTTCCGCTTGCGCGGCAATCAGCGCCAATGCCGATGTCCCCTACACCGGCACAGTCTACACGTGGGACAACACCACGAGCGGGAGTGACCCCGCATTCGGTAACTACGCCAAGACGACGTATGATGAACAGGGAAACCCCACCGTCACCGATGAGGTGATTTCCGGCAGGTCCGGCAACTGGGGCAATGTGCAGGCCATCTTTGCCAGCGACGCCATCCAGACCGGCAACACCTTGCGCTTCGACAGCGAGCACGGCCAGAGCGTGAAAACCCTTAGCTACACGTTCACTCCCTTCACCGTGGGTGGCATCATTGTGGAAGAGGGAGCCACCGGGTTCACCATCCAATCCGGCGGTGCGAACAACCGCGCCTTCTTCCTCGGCAACAAGGACGGCTCCGCCTCCTACAACGAGATTCACGAGGATTTCGCCATCAACAAGACCACCGGCGGCCTTACGCTGAACCTGCGCGGGGCTGAGACTTTCGATGTGGCTGCAGGCAAGACCTTCACCCTGAAGTCCAACAGGGATATCGCCATGACCGGCTCGCTGACCGTCACCGGCGAGGGCACGGTGGACTTCGCCCAGGGCAATGCGGCCATGGCCTCCGATTTCACCCTGGAGGTTCAGCAAGGCGCCACCCTGAAGTTCGCCGGCGCGGTGACCGGGCTTTCCAACACCATCACCAACAACGGCACCATCAATTTCGGCAGCACGGTGGCCGTGGGGGGCTTCGACGGCTTTGACGGCGATGTCGTCTACTCCGCTGGCAACAACGGTTTCGTCACCTCCGCCGAGTACACGCTCATCGAGGGCACCGGCACCAGCAACCTCACCGCCGTCCAGTACGGCACCACCACGCTGACTGTCACGAACAACAAGGTCAACGTTGACGAGGCGGACTACTCCACCTATTACCTGAACGACGACGATGCCACCGTGTCCATTGCCGCTGCCGCCGGTGAGGCGCAGTCGCACGAGGGCACGCTTGCCAACATCGTCGTGAAGGGCACGGACACCGGAATCACCTCCGACTCCACCGGGATGATCCTGAACAGCCTGTCCCTGGGCGCGGGCGCCGACACCACGGTTTCCGGCACTGAGCAGCTGACCGTCGTCGCTGTCACCTTCGGTGCCGGCAGCAAGCTCGCCCTGGCGGAGGACGCCAGCGTGAAGGTGCTCACCAAGCCCACGTTCACCACCGGTTCGCAAGTTACCGTGGCCGAGGGTTCCGTGCTGGACCTGAGCAGCTACACCTCCAATCCGGATGCCATCGAGGCCATTGCGGCCAACGTGACCGGCGCCGGCTCGGTGAAGATTGCGGCGACCGGCGAGCTCTCCTTCAGCGAGAACGGCACCACCACCGTGCTCACCGCGCTGGAAGGCTTCTCCGATGCCGAGTTCAACGGCAAGGGCTGGGTGGCCGGCAGCTACGGCCATATATTTAATATTGGCGACGGCTCCCGCACCGGCTCCCTCAAGGCGGCCGGCACCCTGCGCCTGGAATCCAAGGTGCACGTGAACGTGAACCAGGGCAGCTCCCTGGTTGTGGACGGCACCCTGGCCATGGGCCACAAGCAGGCGGGCAACCCCGGCCACCTCGTGGTGAACGGCGGTACCCTCACCGTGGGCCACATCCTGCTTCAGGACGACACCACCGCCAACACCTTCAGCCTGACCAACGCCACGGTGGAGGTCACGCAGGCCGGTGATGTGTTCACCGGCACCGGCGCCGCCACCGCGGTCACCACCTCCGGCCTCCTGGTGAAGAACCTTTCCGATGGCGACATCACTTGGAACCACGCCTCCGACTACGCGGGCGGCGACCTCGCGGTGGATGCCAACGGCCACACCATCACCCTCGGCGTGGCGGGCGGAACCTCCACCCTCCACAACACCATCGAGGTGAAGGATGGCGACACCGTCGGCTTTGCCGGCACCTGGGATGTGAGCCACCTCGCCGGTGACGCCCAGCCCACCTACAAGGACGGCGTGTCCGACGGCAACGGCTATGCCACCCTGGAGATTGCCGTGCAGCTTGCCACGGGCACCATCACGGCCGAATCCGACGCCGCCACCTTCCTCATCAAGGGCGTGGCGGGCACGCTGGATCACGCTACCGGCAAGGTCACCACCTCCAGCGAGCCGGACTACGCCACCTACTTCCTCAACGAGAAATTCGAGACCTACAGCGATATCATCGAAGTCGCCGCCCAGCATCAGGAGCTCACCGGCGGTATCGTGGTGGCGGAGGACGCCGTCCTGCAGGCTGACGCGGATATGGACATGTCTGTGGTGGCAGCCTCCTCCAAGGGCACCGTGAATATTGACGAGGACGTGGTGGTCACCGCCGCCGGCGGCACCCAGGCTGTCCAGCTCACGGGCTCCGGCACCTACGCCCTGGCTGCCAATACGCAGACCCTCGGCAGCGTGAATGTCGATTACTACGGCGGCTACGTGCGCCTCAGCGGCAATATCACCGACATCAACCTGGACGGCAACCTGGGCAGCGCGAACGTGGAGTTCAAGGGACTCTCCGGCTACTTCAAGAACCTGGCTGAAGGTACGGACGCCACCTACGAGGGCAATATTCACCTGGTGAACGACGGGGACACCCCGGCTCTCAAGATTGCGAACGGGTACTCCCGCAACGAATCCGAGTACATCTTCACCGGCGATATTTCCGGCGACGGCACGTGGGAGCTGAACTGCGGTGCCACCCAGCACTATGTGCTCACGGGCAACCTCGATGACTGGAACGGCGAGTTCAAGGTCACCAACTCCGGCGGCAACAACGGCGGCACCAGCCTCGCCTTCCGTGAGGATGCCACGACCGTGAACGCAGCTATCACCCGCAATGGCGGCACCCTCAAGCTGATTGTTGAAAATTATGCAATGTTCTACGGAGACGTGACCGGGGTCACCAGCCTGACGGTGGCGGAAGGGTCCGGAGCCACGTTCAACGGCACTGCCTCCATCGGCTCCCTGATTGGCGCCGGCGAAGTGGAAATGTATAACGATCTCACGCTGACGGGCACCACCACCTCTTCGGCGGATGGTGACACCAACTTCACCGGCACGCTCATGCTGGAGTACGGGACTTCATTGACGGTGACCGGCAATGTGGATCTGGGCAATCATCTGATAGCTAGTGCAGACAACGCCATTACCGTGGAAGGCAGCCTCGCGCTGACGGAGGGCAGCTACATCGGCGATCAGACCATCCAAAACTCCGGCACCGTCACCCTGTCGGGGGTTGACGTGAGCAGCATGGGGAGGCACGTTGGCGAGGATGCCCACTTTGACCTGGACGGCCGCGAGACCGGTAGCAGCAACTACTACAATGGTGTTACCGGCGACTACGTGCAGGTGGTTAACGGCGGCACCTCCTCCGGCACTGTTGGTTACGAAGGACGTACCTTCGACCTTCAGGGCAACGGCAGGGCCGTTGTGGGTGAGGACGAGGTCGATTACAACACCTACTACGTGGGCGGCGAGACCTCCGTCGAGGACATCACCAACGGCGAACACGCTGATGAGCTGTGGTTCATCGAGGTGATGCACGGCGGTGTGCTGGATGTGAACACTAGCACCCCGGCCACCATCAAGGCCCAAGACGGCGCCACGGTGAAGGGAAGCCAGGCTCAGGAAAGCGTTGAGATTGCCGCAGGGGCTGAGGTCAAGTATGCCTACGGCATCAGTTCAACCGAGGGTGTGTATGTCTTCGGCCTGGACGGTGTCAGCGTGACCAACAACAGCGGCTCCGCTGCCACATACGGCGGCCTGGATGACGCCACCATGGCGGTGGAGGCAGACGCTCTCTCTTCCAGCGCCAATGAGGAGTACGTCGTCAACAACCAGCTCTCCGTCTCCACGGTGACCCACCAGGGCGCGGGCGAACTTACGCTCGCCCACGTGAACGGCGATGCGCTGAACGTTGTTGAGACTGACACCGCCGACCTGATTCTCCAGGGCATCACGGCGACCACGCTCTCGGAACTGACCATCGGCGGCGGCGCCACGGTGGGCGTCTATACGGACGCTACCAAGGCGACGGAAGGCACGGTGACCATCGATGCGGCTGGTGTCCTGACCGCCGGCGACAGCACGCTGCGCGCCAACCTGGTGATGGAGAACGATTCCGCCCTGCTCACCGGGGGCGTGGAGAAGGCCCTGCACGTGGGCAGCACGCTCACCATGGGCTCGAACATCTCGCTGGACAAAGCCACGCTCCAGGCTCTGGACGGCCTGGCTGTCGGCGCCTACTTCTGGCTGATCGATGCCGCGGAAGGCAGCGAGCTCCTCTACGGCGGCTCGACCGGTGAGGATACCTGGTTCGACGAAGTGTTCTCCCGCACCGCCCACGAGGGCGACTACGAGCTGAAGGGCGACTTCAACATCGTGTTCGACTCGACCGATGGCTTCGGCCTGCAGAAGTTCAGCTCCGTGCCGGAACCGACCACGGGGACACTGAGCCTGCTGGCGCTCATGGCGCTGGCCGCCCGCCGCCGCCGCCACTAATTTACTAGGTACTAAGTACTAGGTACTATTTAGTAAGTTAGGCGGCTACGCCGCGAAGATTACCAAGGCCCGTCTGGCATGCTGCCAGACGGGCCTTCTGCCGTCATTGGTGGCAGCGTGCGTATGAGAGCCGCCACCCTTGGCGTGTATCCACCCCGCACCCGTCTTCGCGCGTTGCGCTACGCCGAGGCAGGCAAGGCGGGGTTGCCTCACCGCCGCCTCACGGCGGTTCGCCCTGCGGGCAGCCACATTCGTGGCTGGCCAATCGCCCTTACCGCGCCGCAAGCGGCGCGCCCCTTCGGGGGCCGTCGGGCGCTTTGCGTTAGTTGTAAGTGCGGAGGGGGACACCTCCCAGTCTTACGACTGGGGCTGGAAAAAGTTGTCGCCGACTAGGCGGCTCAAATATAGGCGCGGTAAAACCGCGCAAAGATACAAGTTTCATCTGGCGAAACGCCAGATGAAACATATACGCTTCGCGCCGAATGGCGCGCATGCTTTAAGCCGCCTTGTCGGCGTTCACTTTTTCCAGCCCACGCCGTAAGGCGTGGGGGTAACCACGCTCGATACATCCCACCACATAACCCCGCCTCCGTGCGGGGTGGATTAGAACCAAGGGTGGCATCTCTCTGAGGCATGCTGTCTCCAACCCCGCCCCACACCGCGCCCGCGGGCGCGTCTGTTTGCTCCGCACGCACCGCGTGCGCGAACTTTCCACGTCCCCCTTGGTACAGTGTACATTGTACATTGTACTTTTTTTGTTTTTTGGCTTGCGGCGCGGGGGGAAAGTGGTACAATTCCTTTGAATATGGCGGGGAGTACTGTACACCCCCCGCAGACATCTCCACAATAAATCAACAATACATCCGATATGAAATTACATCTCCCCAAGGGACTTCGCGCGGCTCTCATCGCCGCCATCACCGCGTTTGGCTTCACCCTGCCGCAGGCGTATGCGGCGGAAACCCTCCTGACCGTGAGCCCGACCGAGAAATCGGGCGGCAACGTCAATATCACCTGGACGGGTGGTGACGCCACCCTGAATTCCTGGCGCATGACGTTGGACCTGACCACCACGAACGGCAACGCCAACGACTTCTTCAACATCAGCAGCAACAACAACACCGCGCAAGCCGGCTGGGCCATCGGCACGGAAGGATCCAACCTGCGCCTGGGGGTGAACGGCAAGAACGGCACCTCGGTGATCACGCTCACCGATGCCTTCACCATCGGCTCCGCCCAGTCCATCACCTTCGAGTTTGTGCGGGACGTGGACGGGGATGGCGGCGCGCTCGGCACAGGCACGTTCACGCTGAGCGCCAACGGGCAGTCTGAAAGCTACCAGGTGACCGACCTGGCGGACACCGCGCTGGTCTCCGGCTCCCGCGGCCACATTTGGTGCAACGGCAACCCGGGTGAGCACCAGCTTGCCAACATTGTCCTTTACCAGCTTGACGACCATGTGCTGGTGACGCCGGCCTACATCTGGAACTCGGAAGGCTCCGCAAGCTGCACGTGGGACACGGTGAGCGAGATCTGGCTGCTTGAAGATGCCCCCGCCATGTTCACGGACGGCGGTGACGCGAGGTTCACGGCAGACGCCGTCTACAAGCAGGTGACCATCGATTCCAGCGTCACGGCGGGCAAGGTGACCGTGAGCGCGGACTACACCTTCAACACCACGGGATCCGGCTTTGTGGAAAGCAGCAGGCTCACCATTGCGGAGGGCTCCACGCTCACCGTGAACGGCGCGGGTGCCGTCTCCACGCAGGAGCTGGTGAACAAAGGCACGCTGAGCATCGGCGAAGGCGCGCGCGTGGCAGCGAGCTCAACGCCCGTCGAGGTGGCATCCGGCACCTCGTTCGAGGTGACGGGCGCCGGCACTCTGGAGGTTGCCACCATGCGCAGCAAGGGCGGCGCCATCAACATTTCCTCCAACCTGAACGTGATTGGCGGCGGTGACGGCACCATGGGCAACAACCAGAACGGCCTGTGCATCAACGGCGGCACGGGCGGCTCCATCAACATCCTGGGCGGTGTCACCACCGTCACCGGCGCCGTGTACACCGGCAACGGCAGCCAAGAAAACGCCATCAACGTGGGCACGGGCTCCGAGAATGCCACCCTGGTGACCACGCGCCTGGAGCTCGGCGACACCAACGGCAGCACAGGCACGTTCACCATCGGCGAGAAGGGCAAGGTCGTCATCCAGGGCGCGGAGAACGTGCGCTCCGACCAGGCGAACCCGCAGAAGAAGACCTCCCTGCAGCTGGCGGAGTGGAACCAGGTGGTGACCTCCACCATCAGCGGCAAGCTCTACGCCGAGAACGCCATCGCGTTCATGAGCAACGACGCCAGCTCCACCGTCAACATCGCGGGCGGCACCATGGCCGTGAAGGGCATTGCCACCACGAGCGCCACCAGCACGCGCGCCCACACCTTCACCATGGACGGCGGCAAGCTCATCCTCGGCGACACGGGTATTACGGAAGAGCCCGGCACGTGGACCATCTCCTTCGCCAACGGCGAAATCGGCACGTATGCCGGCAGCACCGTGGTGGGGCGCAGCTTCACCACGAGCGGCGACCTGACCTTCAACACCGCCATGTACACCTGGATCGGCGATGCCGACTCCAAGGAGATTGAGGCGGGCGAGGCAGCCGCCACCATCACCGTGAGCGGCAACATCACGGGCGACGGCACCATCATCAAGACCGGCGACGGCTCGCTGGTACTCTCCGGCGACAACAACGCCCTCACCCACACCATCAACCTGCAGAAGGGCACGCTTGATGTCACCGCCGCCGTGCTGGACATCTCCAACATGGGCGGCATCACCGTCAAGGAATACTCCGACGGCCAAAACTCAGGCAACGGCTTTGCCACCATGGGCGGCACCGTGGATGTGGTGGCCGTGGGCGACGGCACCACCCTCTCCCATGAGGGCGTGCAGGTGACGTTCAACGGAACGGATGTCACCATGGACGACAACGGTGACGTGACGCTGGAGGACATGAAGTCCCTGACCACGTTCTACGTGAATGTGGACGGCTCCACGGAGAGCCTGGCCAACGCCGTGACCAAGGGCGGCGGCGAGCTCACCACCGTGAACCTGGCCAACAACACCAAGCTGGCGGCAGACCAGGCGGCAGACCTGGGAACCCTGGTGGTGCGCGCGGATGCCTCCGCGGATGTGGAGCTTTCCAAGGATGTGTCGTTTGAAACCCTCACCGTCACCACCAAGGACAAGACGCTCACCCTCACCGGCGCGGGCACGCTGTCCGCCGGAACCGTGACTGGCTCGGGAACCATCGTCATTGGCAATGACACCACTCTGGTTAACAGTTCAACGGCGGCGGCCACCACCGATTCCGCAACAATCGACGGCAGCGGAAGGTACGATGCCGGAGCTGCCCAGGCCATGACCCTGAACATAGCAGAAGGCTGGACCGGCACGGTCCGCATCGGCGGGTTCGCCTCCGGCAACGACACGCACCTGGACTCCTTCGTCAACGGCGACAAGTCCATCCTGGAAATCAACGGCATCACCGGCGGCCATTTGCCGGAGTGGATAGACGGCACCGTTACCGCCAACATCTGCCTAAAAGACAACGGTGACACCGCCGCCTGGACCTGGACCAACGGCACTACCGGAACAACCCCCGTGGTCCTGTCGCTCTCCGGCAAGATATCCGGCGACGGACGGTTCGTGAAGACCGGCAACTACAACCAGTCCTTCACCTTTACCGGCGACATCGCGGATTGGACCGGAACCTTCGAGTACGCCAGCGGCAACTACACCACCAACCTCTCCCTGAAGGACAACGTCTCCCAGGTGAACGCCACCATCCTCAAGAGCGGTGCTGGCACTCTCAACCTCATGGTGGAGAGCGACATCACCTTCAACAAGGCCATTGACGCCACCCAGGTGAACGTGGCCAATGGCAAGGTGGCCACCCTCAACGCCGCGGAGGACTACACCATCAGCGGCTATCTTGGCGGCGCGGGTTCGCTGGTCAAGAACGGCTCGGGCACCTTGACCGTTGCCGGCTCCCCCGGCACGGGCACCTCAACCCACACGGTGAATGTAACCGTGAACGAGGGCACGCTCAAGGCCACCGCCGCGGGCGCGCTCGGCAGCGGTGCCATCACCGTGGCGGAGGACGCCACACTTGACATGACCGTCGGCAACGTGCTTTCCGCCATCACCCAGACCGTCACCAACAGCGGCAACGTCATCATCCACAGCACGCTCACCAGCGGCACCGTTGACGGCGGTGTGCTCACGCTGTCTGACGACTTCGCCGTGGACGGCGACCTTGTGGACGTGGAGGACAGCGACACCGGCAACGGCTTCAGCCAGGGCGGCGTGATGCATGTCTACGATACGGATCACGCCAGCCTTGCCAACATCACCTCCATCGTCCACGGCTCCGATACCTACGAGCTGTCGGATGTGAACCCGGACGGCGACATCAGCATGAGCGGCGCGGACTGGACCACCTACCAGCTCAACGGCGAGGCCCAGTACGCCGTGCAGGCCATCATGGACTACGCCGCGGAGCACTCCGGCACGCTGGCGCACATCATGGTGAACGCCGACGGCCTCGAGCTGACCAACGACAGCACCACGCTCAAGACCTCCATGCTGGGCGGCGAGCACCTGGCCGGCTTCATCCTGACCATGGCCGACAGCTCCGCGCTGGAAATCGACGCCAACAACGCGGTCACCATCTACACGGCGGAGGGTTCCTCCACCATCTCGCTGACGACGGACGCCACCATCGGCACCGTTGTGGCGGGCGATGCGGACGCGATGGCGGCCAGCACGCTGACCATCACCGGCAAGGACCATACCGTCCTCGTGGACGGCCTGGGCGTGGCGTTCGACAGCCACCTCGTCATTGATGAAGGCGTGAAGGTGGAGCTGCTGCACGACACCTCATTCACCACCATTATGAACGCCACGGTGGAGCTCAAGGAGGGGTCCTCCCTGGTGCTCAACGAGGTGAGCTTCGCCACGGTGGAGGGCGGCACGGAGGCCACCATCAAGGTGACCTCCGACGAATACCTGCCGTTGTACGACCCCAGTTTTGCGGAGTACGGCATCACGGGTGCGCGCGTCACCCTTGACACCACTGCGAACTTTGACATGGGCCACGTGATTGACGCCACCAGCCAGGTGGTGAACGCCGGCACGGGTACCATGCGCGACATCTCCGCCAATGCGGAGTACGCCGAGCTGAACGCTCAGGGCGGCGACATCTACATCTCCACGCCTGCGGACTCCGGCACGGACACGCGCGAGCTGACGGTGGGCAACCTGACGCTTGCCGCCGGCCGTCTGGTTGGCGAGGACACGGGCAAGGCCGTTACCATCACCGTGAACGGCACGGCGAGCTTCGGCAGCGGCGCGAGAGTGAGCAGCGCGCTCACCATGGCGGGCGGCTCCACGCTGGATGCAGACGGACCCGTCGCCCTGGGCACCCATGCGCTCTCGCTGGCTAGCGGCATCGATATCTCCGACACCCTGTGGAGCACGCTCAACGCGCTGGCCCCGCAGGCCTCCACCAATATCTTCACGGGCGTGAGCGCGCTCACGCTCGCGGGCGCGGAGTATACTGATGAGGTTGACCTGAGCGACATCTTCGACCACGCCAGCCTGAAGTCCAAGAGGTTCACCCTGAGCTACGACGGCAGCAACGTCATCGTCACCAAGAACCTGGAGAACAACCGCTACTGGAAGGGCG
>JAUNNT010000004.1:22146-47206 GCA_030531305.1 Akkermansia sp. | reverse complement strand
AGGCATGTTTTGCATTTTTTCAGAAAAATGCAAAATGATTGTTGACTAATTCCCCTGTGTATACAGGGGGGACCAGGCTCACTTCCCCTCCTGGGCGGGCTGGGCTGCCTGTTCGCCGTAGGCTTCAAGGGAGCCGTGGCGGCCGGAGCGGATGGCGGCCATGTGGGCGTTCACCTGACGGGCCCAGCCGCCCACGGTGCAGTACACGCGGCCAATCTGAGCGGTGGTCACGCGCCCGCGCGCCTTGTAGTTGCCCAAAATGCGCCCCAGGTCGGCCACGCAGGCCTCCTTGGTCTCGTATGTGCGCTGGCCACGGCGCCCCATGATGCCGGCCAGGTTGTTCTTGTGGCGGGCGGCGTGGGATTGCGCGTGCCCGGACTCGTGGCGGATGATAGCCTCCATGAGCACGGGGTCGATTCCGTTCTCGTCCGCCGCCGCCTTGATGGCGGGACGCAGGTCGGACACGGTGTCCGCATACACGGATGCGCACATCATAATTCCGAACAATATGGCGAAGATTCCTTTCATGGCCGCGCGCAACATACGCCATCACCCCCATTTTGTCAAGTGTTAGACCGCATTTTTTAGTATCATATATTTATTTTCGGTGCATGCACATTGAATGAATAATCATACTTTTAATTTTCGCAATTCGTTTATTTGCAATATTTGTATAAAATCCCAGTTGTTATCATTTCAGCATGGATTCCCCATGCGCCGCCATGACACAACGGCGCGGAATTTTTAATTAAGGCAAGTTAAGCAAGTTTCACCGGAGCGCCCATGATTTGCGCTTTACATGCGCGCGCGGGGGGAGTATCCTTTGCGGCGAGCAATTTTTCACACCAGAACCGATATGATGACCGCCACCGAAATCCGCCAGAGCTTCTTGGACTTCTTCCAGTCGAAGCAGCACACCATCGTGCCATCCGCGTCCCTGCTGCCGCAGAGCCCGGGGCTGCTGTTCACGAATGCGGGCATGAACCAGTTTGTGCCGTACTTCCTGGGAGTGATGGAGGCGCCGTACAAGCCCGGCCGCGCGTCCGATACGCAGAAATGCATCCGCGCGGGCGGCAAGCACAACGATTTGGAGGACGTGGGGCAGGACTCCTACCACCACACGTTCTTCGAGATGCTGGGCAACTGGTCGTTCGGAGACTACTTCAAGAAGGAGGCCATCGGCTGGGCGTGGGAGCTCATCGTGGAGCGCTGGGGGTTCCCCGTGGAGCGCCTGTACGCCACCGTGTACTGCCCGGACAAGGCGGCCGGCAACCCCGGCGAGTTCGACCAGGAGGCGTACGACGCCTGGGCCGCGCTCTTCCAGAGCAAGGGCATGGACCCCAAGGTGCATATCGTGAACGGCAACATGCACGACAACTTCTGGATGATGGGCGAGACCGGCCCCTGCGGCCCCTGCTCGGAGCTGCACGTGGACCTCACGCCGGAGGGCAACACGGAAGGCAAGCTGGTGAACCAGGACAGCGACAAGTGCATCGAGATTTGGAACCTGGTGTTCATGCAGTACAACGCGGAGACGGACGGCACCTTCCGCAACCTGCCCGCCTGCCACGTGGACACCGGCATGGGCTTTGAGCGCGCCTGCGCCATGATGCAGTGCACCAACGGGTTCACCGACTTCACCTCCCGCCGCATCTCCAACTACAGCACGGACGTTTTCCGCCCGCTCTTCGACAAGATCGAGGAAATCTCCGGCCACAAGTACGTGGACATCTACCCTGCGGACGCCACCGCGGAGCAGGCCGCCGTGCTCAAGGAAAGCATCGCCTTCCGCGTGATTGCAGACCACATCCGCATGCTGTCGTTCAGCATAGCGGACGGCATCCTGCCGGGCAACGGCGGGCGCAACTACGTGCTGCGCCGCATTCTGCGCCGCGCGGTGCGCTACGGCCGCACGCTGGGGCTGGAGAAGCCCTTCCTCTCGGAAATCGTGGACACGCTGGTGGAGCAGATGGGCGGGGTGTTCCCGGAATTGGAAGCCCGCCGCGACACGATAAAGGAGGTTCTGCTGCGCGAGGAAACCAGCTTCAACGAGACGCTGGACCGCGGCCTGGAGCTCTTCGACAAGGAAGTGGCGGCCACCGGCCAGGTGAGCGGCGACTTCGCCTTCAAGCTGTACGACACCTACGGCTTCCCCATCGACCTCACCGCCCTCATGGCCCGCGAACGCGGGTTGAGCATCGACACCGCACGCTTCGATGAGCTGATGGAGGAGCAGCGCAAGCGCGCCAAGGCCGCCCAGAAGAAGCAGGTGGTGCGCGCGCTGGACATCAAGACCGACTGCGTGACCGAATTCACCGGCTACACGGAAACCCGCTGCGAGGCCAAGGTGACCGAGGTGCATGAGAACGACGGCGTGCTCTTCGTCATTACGGACAAGACGCCGTTCTACGCCGAGATGGGCGGCCAGGTGAGCGACGGCGGCACGCTGGAGCTTTCCGGCAGCCAGGCGGAGGTCATCGGCGTGCAGCAAATCGGCAAGGCCCGCGCGCATCTCATCTCCGCCGCGGAAGGCGTGACGCCCGCCGTGGGCGACACCGTGGTGCTCACGCTGGACACCGCCCGGCGCGATGCCCTGCAGGCGCACCACTCCGCCACGCACCTCATGCACAAGGCGCTGCGCCAGCTGGTGAGCGAGGACATTGCCCAGCAGGGCTCCCTGGTGGATGTGGACCGCCTGCGCTTCGACTTCAACAGCGCCCCCGTCTCCAAGAACGCCCTCCGCATGGTGGAGGAAATCGTCAACCGCTGGGCGCAGCAGGACCTTCCCGTGGTCTGCAGGGAATACCCCATGGCGGAAATCAAGCAACACAAGGAGGTCTGCCAGTTCTTCGGCGACAAGTACGGCGACGTGGTGCGCCTGGTGCAGATGGGCGGCGAGCCCGGCAAGTTCGACGGCGTGTCCATGGAGCTTTGCGGCGGTACGCACGTGGCCTCCACCGGCAAGGTGGGCGTGTTCAAGATCATGAGCGAGGGTGCCATCGCCAGCGGCGTGCGCCGTATCGAGGCCGCCTGCGGCCCCGCCGCCTTCGCCTACGCCAAGTCCGTGGTGGATGCCCACGCCGCGGAAACCGCGGATTTCCTCGCCAAACTCGCCTCCGCCAACGTCAAACTGACGGAACTGAACCAGCCCGCGGAACCCGAACCCGCCGACGAGCAGCAGATCGAGGCAGTCGCAAACGCCCGCGACTACGAGACCCTCACCGCCGCCATGGATGCTTTCCTGGCCTACTGCGACGCCGTGAAGGACGCCGCGCTGGAGGCCGACAAGCGCGTGAAGAAGGCCGTGGCCGCAGCCGCCGCCAGCCAGGCGGACCAGATGCTCGAGGACGCCACCTGCGGCGGCATGTGCGAGGGCAACGGCGTCTTCTACCAGGAAGGCGGCAACGAGCTGCTCACGGAGATACTCAACGGGCTCCGCAAGCGCCATTTCTCCGCCGCCATGTTCATTGTGGTGGGCAACGAGGACACCCTGCTGCTGGGCGCGTACTGCGGCGAGGCCGCGCAGGCGGCCGGCCTGAAGGCGGGCGAGCTCATGCGCAAACTCGCGCCCCTCGCCGGCGGCAAAGGCGGCGGCAAGGACGACATGGCCCGCGGCTCCGGCAAGCCGGACACCGATGTGGACGAACTTCTCGGCAAGGCCATCGAGGCCATGAACCAACACTGAAGCAACCCCTAACCCCAAACATACAATCATGTCACCCAATCCCCCCGTATACCCGGACGAACCCAAGATTCCCGTGCTGCCCAACATGCTGACAGCCGGCAATCTTCTCTGCGGCTTCTTCTCCATCCTCACCATCTTCAAGGGAATGAGATTCCCCGATGGCACGGAGGAGGCCTTCATGTACTACCAGCAGGCCACGTACTTCATCTTCGCCGCCTGCATCTTCGATTTGCTGGACGGCCGCGTGGCCCGCATGTGCAAGGTGGACGGCCCCTTCGGGCGCGAATTCGACTCGATAGCGGACGTGGTGTCCTTCGGCATCGCGCCGGCCATGCTGCTGGCGCGCGCGGTGCTGTTCAACATCCCGGTTCCGCATTTGGGAGACGCCATAGCGGTGCTGTACCTGCTGTGCGCGGCGCTGCGTCTGGCGCGCTTCAACTGCATGGCCGCCGCACCCAAGAAGCCCAACCAGAGCATGGACTTCGTGGGCCTGCCGGTGCCCATGGCCGCCGGCGCCGTGGTGAGCACCATGTACCTCGTCATCGACATCACCACCAACCGCAACCTGGAAATCCACCTCGGCTGGCAAATCACCATGGCAGTCATCATGACCGTGGTGGCCCTGCTGATGATGAGCCGCGTGATCTACCCCAGCTTCAAACACGTGAACCTGGAGAAGAAGGGCACCATCACGGCCATGCTGCTGGCGGTGGCCGCCGTGTGCGCGTTCATCGCCCTGCCGTGGATAGCCCCGGCCATCATCTTCCTGTGCTACCTGCTCTACGGCCTGGTGGTGCGCCCGTTCCTCACCCGCCGCATGCGCCGCACCATCGAGGCGGATGACGACGAGGACGACGGGGAGGAAGATGACACCCCCTCCGAGCAACAGTAACCCTTTCCATTATTCCATGAAACAATCCACCATCTGCGTGCAGAGTGGCTGGCAGCCAGGAAAGGGTGAGCCCCGCGTGCTGCCCATCTACCAGTCCACCACCTTCCGCTACGAAACCAGCGACCAAATGGCGCGCCTGTTCGACCTCAAGGAGTCCGGATTCTTCTACACCCGCCTGCAGAACCCCACCAACGAGTGCGTAGCCAAGAAGATTGCCGAGCTGGAGGGCGGCGTGGCATGCATCCTCACCGCATCCGGCCAGGCCGCCTCGTTCTACTCCGTGTTCAACATCTGCGAGGCCGGCGACCACTTTGTCTGCTGCTCCGCGCTCTACGGCGGCACGTACAACCTCTTTGCCGTCACATTCAAGAAGCTCGGCATCGATGTGACGTTCATCGACCAGGACGCGCCGTCGGAGGAGATTCAGAAGGCTTTCCGCCCGAACACCAAGTGCGTGTTCGGGGAGACCATCTCCAACCCGTCGCTCAAGGTGCTGGACATCGACAAGATGGCGCGCATCGCGCACCGCAACGGCGTGCCGCTGATTGTGGACAACACCTTCGCCACCCCCATCAACTGCCGCCCCTTCGAGCACGGCGCGGACATCGTGATGCACTCCACCACCAAGTACATGGACGGCCATGCGCAGCAGGTGGGCGGCGCCGTCATCGACAGCGGCAAGTTCGACTGGAACAGGTACGCCGACAAGTTCCCCGGCCTCACCAAGCCGGATGAGTCCTACCACGGCCTGGTGTACACGCAGGCGTTCGGGGAGGGCGCGTACATCACCAAGTGCACCGTGCAGCTCATGCGTGATTTGGGTTCCATCCCGTCCCCGTTCAACGCGTACCTGCTCAACCTGGGTCTTGAGACGCTGCACCTGCGCGTGCCGCGCCACTGCGAGAACGCCCAAAAGGTCGCGGAGTTCCTGGAGAGGCAGGAGGACGTAGCCTGGATCAACTATTCCGGTCTGCCCTCCAACCCGTACCATCAGCTCGCCATGCGCCAGTTCGACGCCGGCCGCTCCTGCGGCGTGGTCACCTTCGGCATCAAGGGCGGCCGCGAGCGCGCCATCAAGTTCATCGACAGCCTCAAGCTCGCCGCCATCGTCACCCACGTGGCGGACGCCCGCACCTGCGTGCTCCACCCCGCCAGCCACACCCACCGCCAGCTCACCGACGAGCAGCTCATCGAGGCCGGCGTGAAGCCGGACCTCATCCGCTTCTCCGTGGGCATCGAGGACGCAGAGGACATCATCGCGGACCTCCAGCAGGCCCTGGCCGCCATCCAATAACCGTTTCCAAGAAAACACCCCATAATAAAGCCCGCCTGGCCTTCCGCCAGACGGGCTTTTAAATAGTACCTAGTACTTAGTACCTAGTAAATCAGGCTTGTCCCTCCGGGGTGGCGAGCACCTTGCGGAGGCGGGCGAAGCGCGGCAGGGCCTGCACGGTCTTCATGCCAGTCTCGCCCTGAATCAGCGGCAGCGCGTAGTCGATGAAGGGCATCTCGATGCCGTTGCCGGCGGCGTTGATCCACTCGCGCGGCACCTTGCGCTCGAAGTTGGCCACGCTCTCCAGCGGCAGCAGCTTGGTGTTGCAGGCGTACTGCCCGTACAGCGTGTTGCGCTCGAAGGCAACCATCTTGTCCGTGTCGCCCTCAATGGCGGCCTGAACGGCCGTCTTGCCGGCCAGGTACGCCTCCATGGCGTCCGTGGTGGAAGCCAGGTGGGTGGCGCAGCGCTGCAGCAGGGAGGGCTCGATGGCGCGGACCTTGGCGGACTTGATGCGCTCGCGCACCACATCGGCCAGCTTGTTGGCGAGGCCGCCGAGCTGGGCGTGGCCGAAGCCGTCCTTGCCGTTGGTCTTGGCCTCGGAGATGAACTTGCCGTCCTTGTCGTGGATACCCTCGGAGACCACGACCATGCACTTGGTGGTGGCGTTGTAGATGCGCTCCACATCGTCCAGGAAGGACTCCATGTCGAAGTCCACCTCCGGGAGGTAGATCAGGTCGGGGCCGTCGCCGGCGTAGTTGGCAAGCGCTGCGGCGGCGGTGAGCCAGCCCGCGTGGCGGCCCATCACCTCGATGATGGTCACCATGCCCGTGTCGTAGCAGCTGGCGTCATGCTTCACCTCCATGCAGGAGGTGGCGATGTACTTGGCCGCGGAGGCGTAGCCGGGGCAGTGGTCCGTGCCGAAGAGGTCGTTGTCGATGGTCTTGGGAATGCCCATCACGCGGCACTCGTAACCGCTCTTCTGCATGAACTTGGAAATCTTGTTGCAGGTGTCCATGGAGTCGTTGCCGCCGTTGTAGAAGAAGTAGCGGACATCGAACTTCTTGAAGGTTTCCAGGATTTTCTCGTAGTCGGTGGGGTCCACATCGGGGTCCTTCATCTTGTAGCGGCAGGTGCCCAGGGCGGAGGAGGGGGTGAACTTGAGAAGCTCAAGCTCCACGGGGTCCTCCATGCTCATATCGTAGAGCTGCTGGTTGAGCACGCCGGTGATGCCGTGGGCGGCACCGAACACGCGCGTGATCTGCGGGGCGTTGAGAGCGGTCTGGATGGCACCCAGGACGCTGGCGTTGATAACGGCGGTGGGGCCGCCGGACTGACCAATGATGCATGCACCTTTGAGTTCTTTCATAATCGGAAACAGGAGATTGTTTGACTGTTGCAGTAAGGAGCCGCGCTTGCGGCGCGGGGATTCTACCAGACAGCCCCCATATTTGCAAGCGCAAAATCTCACGGGAAATCGCTCGTTGACATTTGCGCGGCGGTGGTGTTCAATAGCGGCATGCGTTTCCGCGTGTCCATGCTGTGCCTCGCCTGCCTGCTGGCGGTGTCCTGCACCCAGGTGCAGACCACCCGCATCACGGGCCTGACGGACCTGCCGCTCAAGAGCACCACCGTGCCAGATTGGGACTGGGAGAAGGCGCCCCTGCGCGCCAACGCTCGCTACGCCATGTACCGCGCCAACACCGCGGGCCAGCGCAAGGAGCGCCTGGGCGACTACTACTACCTGGACTGGTACGATGCGGAGCCGCAGCGGCGGGTGAAGATTGTGATGAGCTACACGCAGGCGCTCACGGGCGCGGCCGTGCTCACCCGCACGGTGGAGTTCAACGAGCCGCGCGCCAAGGCCGGCAGCCGCCAGACGCAGTTCTTCTTCTCAGGCCCGGAGCGCGCCAAGGGCGGGGATATCATGACCTGGCGCATCGACCTCTACTGCGGCGGCAGACTGGTGGACCACCGCCAGTCCTACCTGTGGGAATAGGGAAACCCGCAACGGGGCTCAACCCTCCTTGGGGCCGTTGTCCTTGGGCTTCACCACGGCAATCTTGCCGGAGCGCGTCAGCATGTCGATCTGGTAGTCCGACATGAGGTTGAGGAAGCGGCTGATGCGGGAGACGCCGCCCGTGCACTCGATGGAGAGCGTGTCGTGCGTGGCGTCCAGCACCTTGGCGCCGAAGATGTTGCAAATGTCGATGATGTCGTGCATCTTGTCGCCGAAACGCACGCGCAGCAGCACCACCTCTCGGTAGACGGTGGGCACGTTGCGGAAATCCACCACCTCCACCACGTTCACGAGCTTGTCCAGCTGCTTGATGATGTGGTTGAGCTTCTCGTTCTCCTCCTGCACCTCGATGGTCATGCGGGAATAGTTGGGGTCCTCGCAGGGGGCCACGTTGAGCGCCTGGATGTTGTAGCCGCGCCCGGAGAAGAGCCCGGCGATGCGCGAGAGCACGCCGAACTTGTTTTCCACGAGCACGGAGATGGTGTAGATCGGTTTTTCCGGAGCTGCCATGACGGCGCGAGTATACCCGCTTCTCCGCGCATGGCAAGCCGAAAACGTGTATGCTCGGAATTTACAATCTACAATTGACGATTTACAATTTGGAAAATTCGGCGCGGCTCCGCCGCGCGGGAAACATCATTGTATTCCTTGGAACGCACGCGGCTAAAACAGGCTGAGAATGGCGTCCGCGGCCTTGGCGGCGGCGCCGCCGTGGCCCAGTTTGGCGACGGAATCACGCATGTCGGCGAGCACGCGGGCGCGCTCGTGGGGGTCGGTGAGGGTCTCCAGCTCGATTACGCAGTTCTCCGCGGTGAAATCGTTCTGAATCAGCTCCGTGGTGACGGTTCGGTTGGCAAGGATGTTCACCATGCCGATCCATTGGATATCCACCAGCATGCGGCCCAGCAGGTAGGTGAGCGGCGCCACCCGGTACACCAGCGCAAAGGGCAGCTCGTGCAGCGCGGCCTCCATGGTGGCGGTGCCGGATGTCACCAGCGCGGCCTCCGCGCGGTCCATGAGGTCGTGGTACAGGCCGGGGGTGATGTTGACGGCGCTCTGGGGCACGCCGGCGCGGTCAGCCATGCGGCGCATGGAGTCGGCCAGTTGGTCGTTGCTGGCGGAGGTCATGAATTTCCATTCGGGGTGGAGGGTGTGGGCCTCCGCCACCACTTTGAGGAAGATGGGGAAGTGGCGCTCGATTTCGCGCCTGCGGCTGCCGGGGAAGAGGCCGATGAGGTTCTTCTCGCGCACGTTCGGGTTGCGCTTGGCCAGGATGTCCTCCACCAGCGGGTGCCCCACGAATTCCGTGCGCAGCCCCGCCGCCTCGAACAACGGTTTTTCAAACGGGAACGTGCAGAGCATCAGGTCCAGCGTGCGCGCCAGCTTCGGGATGCGCCCGCGGTGCCACGCCCACACCATCGGCGCAATGAAATACGCTATCTTCGTGGTGGGCGACGCCTTTTTCACGCGCTCCGCCAGGCGCTGGTTGAACCCGGGGTAGTCGATGAGCAGCAGGCAGTCCGGCTTTTCCTCCGCAATGCGCTGCGTAGTCTCCTTGAGCTTGCGGGCGAAGAAGCGGATGTTGCGCAGCACGTCCACAAAGCCGATGACCCCCGCGGCATCCGCCCAGTCCTCTATCTCCGGCACCAGCTCGTGCATCTGCCGGCCGCCCAAGCCCTGAATCTCCAGCTCCGGGCAGCGGGACAGCAGCTCGCGCACAAGCAGGGCACCCTGCTTGTCGCCGCTCTTCTCCCCGGCCACCACAAAGAACTTCATGCCCCCTAAATACCACACCCCGCCCCGCGTTTCAAGCCTAACCGCGCGCGTTCACGCGCGGGCGCGCAAATAAGACTTGCAATTTGGGGTGAGATGTGGCATATATCTGCCAGTTTACACCGACCATGCCAAAAGACACCTCCATCAAGAAAATTCTCGTTATCGGATCAGGACCCATCGTGATTGGGCAGGCGTGCGAGTTCGACTACTCGGGCTGCCAGGCGTGCAAGGCGCTGCGACAGGAGGGATACGAGGTGGTGCTGGTGAATTCCAACCCGGCGACCATCATGACGGACCCGGAGACGGCGCCCTACACGTACATCGAGCCCATCACGCCGGAGTACGTGGAGAAAATCATCGAGCGCGAGAAGCCGGACGCGATGCTGCCGACGCTGGGCGGCCAGACGGCGCTGAACTGCGCCATGGAGATGCACCGGCTGGGCATCCTGAAGAAGCACGGCGTGCGCATGATCGGCGCCAACGCGGAGGCCATCGAGAAGGGCGAGGACCGCCTGGCGTTCAAGGAGGCCATGCAGCGCATCGGCCTGGACCTTCCGGCCAGCGGCGTGGCCCACAGCCTGGAGGAGGCGCGCGACATCGCCAAGAACGTCATCGGCAGCTATCCCATGATCATCCGCCCCGCCTTCACGCTGGGCGGCACCGGCAGCGGCATCGCCTACAACAAGGACGAGTTCGAGGAAATCGTGGCCCACGGGCTGGACCTCTCCCCGGTGTCGGAGGTGCTGATTGAAGAATCCCTGCTGGGGTGGAAGGAGCTTGAAATCGAGGTGATGCGCGACAGCAAGGACAACTGCGTCATCGTGTGCTCCATCGAGAACCTGGACCCCATGGGCATCCACACGGGCGACTCCATCACCGTGGCGCCCGCGCAGACCCTCACCAACCGCGAGTACCAGATCCTGCGCGACGCCTCGTTCGCGGTCATCCGCGAGATCGGCGTGGCGGCGGGCGGCTCCAACATCCAGTTTGCGCAGGACCCCAAGACGGGGCGCCTGGTCATCATCGAGATGAACCCGCGCGTGAGCCGCTCCTCCGCGCTGGCCTCCAAGGCCACGGGCTTCCCCATCGCCAAGTTCGCCGCCAAGCTCGCCGTCGGCTACACGCTGGACGAGCTGAAGAACGACATCACCAAGGACACCCCGGCGTTCTTCGAGCCCACGGTGGACTACGTGGTCACCAAAGTGCCGCGCTTCACCTTCGAGAAATTCAAGAAGGCGGACGAGCGCCTCACCACGTCCATGAAGAGCGTGGGCGAGGTGATGAGCATCGGCCGCACGTTCAAGGAATCCCTGCAGAAGGCCCTGCGCTCGCTGGAGACCGGGCGCTGGGGATTCGGGTTCGACGCCAAGGAGCCGCAGGACCCCACGCATGCGGAAATCTGCGCCAAACTGGCCACCCCGAACGCCGACCGCCTGTTCTGGATACAGACCGCCTTCACCCACGGCTTCACGCTGGAGGAAGTGCACGACCTGACGCAAATCGACCCCTGGTTCCTGGACCAGCTGCTGCAGCTGGCGGAGGCCGGCATGAAGCTCAAGGACCTGGACCTCAAGGAGGCCAAGGAGATGGGCTTCTCCGACCGCCAGATCGCCCGCGCCCGCGGATGCTCGGAAGACGAGGTGCGCGCAGAGCGCAAGCAGAAGGGCATCATCCCCACCTACCGCCTGGTGGACACCTGCGCCGGCGCCTACAAGGCCGTCACACCGTACTACTACTCATCCTACGGCGAGGAGGACGAGGCCAAACCCACCGACCGCAAGAAGATCATGATCCTGGGCGGCGGACCGAACCGCATCGGCCAGGGCATCGAGTTCGACTACTGCTGCGTGCACGCGTCCTTCGCCCTCAAGGAGCTGGGCTACGAGACCATCCTGGTGAACTCCAACCCGGAAACCGTCTCCACGGACTTCGACACCTCCGACAAGCTGTACTTCGAGCCGCTGACGCTGGAGGACGTGCTCAACATCTGCGACGAGGAGAAGCCCTGCGGCGTCATCGTGCAGTTCGGCGGGCAGACCCCGCTCAACCTGGCCGCCGCCCTGCAGGAGCGCGGCGTGCCCATCATCGGCACCAGCCCCCGCAGCATCGAGCTGGCCGAGGACCGCAAGTACTTCTCCGCACTGCTGGATGAAATCGGCCTCAAGCAGGCCGAGGCAGGAACCGCCACCAACGAGGAGGAGGCCGTGGAGGTCGCCAAGCGCATCGGGTTCCCCGTGCTGGTGCGCCCGTCCTTCGTGCTGGGCGGCCGCGCCATGATGATTGTGTACGACGAGGCGGAGCTGCGCAAGTACATGCGCGAGGCGGTGGACGCCTCGCCGGAGCGCCCGGTGCTGGTGGACCGCTTCCTGGAGAACGCCATGGAGATTGACGTGGATGTCATTGCGGACGGCGAGACGAGCGTCATCGGCGCCATCATGCAGCACATCGAGCCCGCCGGCATCCACTCCGGAGACTCCGCCTGCATGATTCCCGCCAACGGCATCTCCGTGGCCATGAACCGGGAGATGCACCGCGCCGCCAAGGAGCTCGCCGCGCGCCTCAACGTCAAGGGCCTCATGAACTGCCAGTTCGCCATCAAGGACGAGCAGCTCTACGTCATCGAGGTCAACCCCCGCGCCTCACGCACCGTGCCCTTCGTCTCCAAGTCCATCGGCGTGCCGCTGGCCAAGCTCGCCGCCAAGGTCATGAGCGGCATGAAGCTCAAGGACCTCGGCTTCACAGAGGAGGTCATCCCGCCCTACTCCACGGTGAAGGAGGCCGTGTTCCCCTGGAACCGCTTCCCCGGAATCGACGTGGTGCTGGGTCCGGAGATGCACTCCACGGGCGAGGTGATGGGTATCGACGACGATGTGGAGGTGGCCTACATGAAGGGCCAGATTTCCTCCTTCAACCCGCTGCCCAAGGAAGGGCTGGTGTTCATCTCCGTGAACGACCGCGACAAGGAGAGGGTGGTGCCCATCGCGCGCGACATCGCCAAGGCCGGGTTCGACATCTGCGCCACCAAGGGTACGATGATCCACCTGCTGCAGAACGGCGTGGAGTGCGAGCGCGCCTACAAGGTGCTGGAGGGCCACCGCCCCAACATCGTGGACCGCATCAAGAACGGCGACATCGCATTCGTCATCAACACCCCCGGCTCACACGACGCCCGCGAGGACGAGGTGGCCATCCGCGCCGCCGCCGTCACCAGCAACATCTCCTACACAACGGACCTCTCCAGCGCCAAGGCCTGCGCAGCCGCCATCCTGCACAACAAGAACAAGACCCCCGGCGTCTGCACCCTCCAGGAATTCCACGCTCGGAACAAGTAGGAAGGTTCAACAATTCACAAATCGGCTCCGCCCCCCGGCGGGGCCGATTTGTTGTATCAGGCCAACACCTCCAATAGGAGCTTGGCGAGGACGGTCATCATGATGAGGGCGGCGGGATAGGCGGTGGCGTAGGCGATGACGGGTTCCTGGCGGTCGGTCTTGGCGGTGATGGCGCCGAGTGCGGGGGTGGAGGTCATGGCGCCGCAGACGCCGCCGAGGGCCTCCGGCAGGGAAAGGTGGAAGACCTTGCGCGCGAGCACATATGCCACCAGCATGGGCACCAGGGTGACGGCCACGCCCGCCAGGAACATGGAAAGCCCCTGCCCTGCCAGCGTCTCCACCAGCTTGGCGCCGCCGGCCACGCCCGCGCCGGCCAGGAAGAGCATGAGCGCGAACTCCATGAGCAGCACGCGCGCGGGGCGCGGCATGTAGCCCACCACCGGGCCCACCTTGCCGAAATGCCCCAGGATGAGCGCCACCACCAGCGGGCCGCCCGCCATGCCCAGGGAGAATCCCTTGCCGCCGCACAGGCTGAACGTGACGCTGCCCAGCAGGATGCCCAGCGCCACACCCAGCACCAGGGAGAAGATGTCCGTGGCGTTGAGGGCGGAGCTGCGGTGGCCGCACGCCTCCGAGAATCGGCGGATGGCCTCCGGCGCGCCCACGATTGTGAGCACGTCGTTCGGGATGATTTCCGTGTCGCGCGTGGGGACGAAGGTGTTGCCGAGGCGCGAGACGCGGGAGACGGTGATGCCGTAGGCGTGCAGGAGGTTGAGCTCCTGCAGGGTCTTGTTGCAGAGCTTGCGGTTGAGCATGATGACCTCCGCCTTCTCGTCGCCGAACGCGCGCGGGTGGCGGGTGGCGTCCACATGGCCGATGAGCGCGGCGTCGCGCTGCAGGTAGCGGCGCTCGCCAAGCATCAGCAGCTCCATGCCCTTGGTGAAGATGTCCTGCTCGTCCAGCGGCAGCAGCAGGTCGTCCTGCACCTTGCGTGTGATGCTGCAGTGCAGCAGACCCTCGCCCAGGTACTCGTTGATGTTGCGGCCCAGGATGTCGGGGTGGGTCACCACCACCACGCGGCGGATGATCTTGCAGGGGTCGTGCCCGGCCTCCTCCGCGGCGGGGGCGTCCAGCCTCTGCTTGAGCAGGCGCGGCAGCAGCTGCACGAAAAGCACCACGCCAATCACGCCGAAGGGGTACGCCACGCCGTAGCCGATGTTGACGAGCGCGGAATCCGCGCCGCCCTCTTGCACGGCCTCGGTGGCGGCGGCCAGGGCTGGCGTGCTGGTGCACGCACCCGCGAACATCCCCGCGGCAATCCCGGCGTCAATCCCCAGCACGGACGACAGCAGCCACGCCACCAGCCAGGCCAGCCCCACCACCAGCACGGAAAGCAGCACCAGCTTGTTGCCCTTGCTGCGCAGCGATGAGAAGAAGCGGTTGCCCACGCCCAGCCCCACGCAGTACACAAAGAGGGCCGTGCCGATGCCCATGATGCCCTCCGGCACCTTCAACCCCAAATGCCCCGCCAGCAGGGCCACGAAAAGCACGCCGGAGCTGCCCAGCGAAATGCCCTTCACCTCAATGTTGCCCAGGGCGATGCCCAATGCGAGCACCGCAAACAATACGAACGTGGGATTCTCCAACATGGCGTTTTTCTCTCTCATCCGGCGGCGGGCATCCACGCCCACCGCCAAACGCGCGTTATGATACCACCCCCGCCCCTTCCAGTCAACCTCCCATGACGATAACAGATAGAGAGGGGATGAAAATAAAGCCCGCCGGGCTGCTCCCCGGCGGGCCATTTTTTAGGAGTTGATCACTCCCATTCGGCTAAGCTCATTCTACACGGCCTTGCCACGCAGTCAAGTTTTTTGAAATTTCGCGCACGACATAGTTACGGCTTGCACGACCTGCACGCGCGTGTTAGGATATCCCCCGTTATGAAAGCTACCCTAGGCAAAACACGGGAAACCACGCAGCCGCGCAAGCGGCGCGCGTCTGCCTGCCGCACCAAAGAGGCACATTGGATTGCCTTGAGCGAGCAGGAGGCCAAGCGCGCCGCAAAAATGCTCGCCACGCCCTTTGTTCCCAACGATGCCGCACGGGAGGTCGCCGAAAAATGGGCCGACGTCCCTCAACTCGGCTAAGCTCATGGAAATCGCATTCGCAAAACTCGCCACTCAAGGCGTGACCGTTGACTGCTTTGATTGCGGAGAAAATGCCCTAAACCATTTCCTAGTCCACGAAGCGGCGGACTTCGGAGCCAAGGGCCTTAGCGCCACCAAGCTACTTGTGGAACGGGAAACCATGCGGGCGGTGGGGTTTTATTCCATCTCTCCCTTTTGTCTGGCCCGCCATTTCCTGGCAGACGAACAGTTAAGCTACTACGATGTGCCCTTTCCCATCCCCGCTTGGCTGATAGGACGTCTGGCCGTGGACAGCCGGTACCAGGGCATAGGCTTGGGCGCGTTGCTCCTACATGACGCCATCGTCAACATCCGCTCGCGTGCATACGACGGAGCCGGTGCCTTGGTGATTGTCGACGCGAAAAACCGTGTCGTTAGGGGCTTTTACAGGAAATACGGCTTCCGCAGCCTGAATCAGGCCGGGCTAAAACTGGCTCGCCCCATTGCGGAAGCCTGAAAGCCCGCCCGGTGGAACACCGGACGGGCTTTGAAAATTCCCCGCGCCGCTAGGCGCGGCATTCTTTACAAATTGTCAATCGTAAATCGTCAATTGTAAATTCTTAGAAGTTCCAGCGGAACGCCGTAGTGAACTCCCAGCCGTCGTAGCAGCTCTGGCCGCCCTTGCGGGCATGGGCGAACTCTGCGCCGAACATGAGCTTGGTGGCATTCTTGTCCTTGGCGGAGAGGTACACATCCGCGCCGAAGTAGAGGGTGTGGATGCTGTCCACCCAAGTGGGGGCGATGGTCTGCGTGCAGATGTAGCGGTCCGCTCCGAGCTTGCATGAACCGTGGCCTGTGGAGCCGGTGTAGCGGAAGATGAGGTCCACGTGCGGGCAGATGCTGTACATGGGCTGGATCTGCAGACCGACGTTGTTCTTGCCGAGGCTGCCGCTGCTGTCGAGGCCGTCGTTGACCTCCCAGCAGGCCACCAGGTTGGTGAGCAGGTAGAACTTGTCGTACTTGTACTCGTAGCCGAGGGAGAGGACATCCTGGGTGTGGAGGCCGAAGCAGTTGGCACCCTTGTAGCCGCGGTGGCGCGCGTTGTTGAAGTCGTGCCCGTACTGGGCGTTCACGGCGTGGAAGCCGTCCTCCGTCACGGCGAACTTGTGGGACCCGCCCAGGATGGCGTAGCAGCGGTCCTCCCAGCCGAACTCGCCCTTCAGGCCGCGGCCGTCACGGTACACGTCGGTGTTCTTCATGTTCTTGTCGGTGGTGGCGCGGTCGTTGGCGAAGAACTGCAGGTAGACCTTGTCCTGCTTGCTGGGGGCGTAGGTCACGTCCACGCCCCAGTTGGAATCCAGGCCGAACTGGTTGCCGACGATGGAGCGCTCCACGCAGTAGATGGCGGAGGAGGGGGTGGAGTAGTCCGTGCTGATGAGGGGCTTGATCTTGCCGACCTTGACGGCGAGGCCCTTGACGGACTTGATGTCCTGGGAGACCCAGATATCGAAGAGGTTGGCGTAGGAGTAGTTCTTGATGGTGCGGCCGCCGGAGTAGGAGCTGCGGTAGGGCAGGCCGCCGATGCGGCCCCAAGTGTGGAACTTGGTGCCGGATGCGAAATCGACGTTCAGGCCCACCCAGGAGCGGCGGAATTCCTGGTTGACGGGGCTGGCACTGTCCTTGAGGTGCGTGCCGTTGCCGCCGGCGGGCTGGATGTCCGCCACCTGGAACTGCTCCATCCAGGCGAACTTGACCTTCTGGACGAAGGTGTCCTTGTTCTGGTAGACGGTGAGGGCGCTCTTGACGGCATCCGTCCAATCCTTTTTCTCTGCCTTCGGTGTAACCTCCGCGGCGTTGGCGGAAACGGCCAGCATGGCGGAGAGGGCAATCATGGAATACGTATTCATACTATTTGGTATCGATTTGTTAGGTTGTGGTTAAAAAACGGGCCGGCGGCCGCTTCGGCGGCTGCGCCCGGAGAGGTTTCCCATCAGGAGAAGAAGCCAATGTTGATGAGCATGTAGGACATCACAATGGCCAGTGCGAAGCCGATGAGGCAGAGCACCACGCCGCTCTTGGCCATGCAGGACTGCGGGACCACGCCCGTGGCGTACGCGATGGCGTTCGGCGGGGTGGAGATGGGCAGCGCGAAGGCCAGCGAGGTGCTGAAGGCCACGGCCACCATGAGGCCGGCTGCATCCGGCGCGCCCATGCTGCCGGCATGCATCATGCCGCCCGCCACGGTGCCCAGGATGGGCATGAGCAGGGCGGCGGTGGCGCTGTTGCTCATGAAGGTGGCGGCGAACATGCTGATGAAGCAGGCACCCACCATGAGGGCGAAGAAGCTCCAGGACGCGAACGGAATGGCGTTGATGAGGTCCTTGGCAAGCTGGGTTTCCTCCAGCGCCACGCCCAGGGCGAAGCCGCCCGCCACCAGCCAGAGCACATCCCACTCCAGGAGCTTCAGGTCCTTGGCGGTGATGACGCCCGTGACGGCGAAGACGGCAATCGGGATGATGGCGATGGTGTTGGAATCCACGCCCCAGCCGTTGAAGAAGCCGGGAATCTTGATGTCCGCGGTCACCCACAGGAAGATGGTCACGATGAAGGTGGCGTACACCACGAGCGCGTGGAAATCCTTGCGGAACACGCCGCCGATATCAAGCTTGAGCTCCTTGATCTTGAAGGGGAACATCCACATGAGCACCAGCCACGCGAAGAACAGCAGCAGGATAACATACGGCACGCCGATGGCCATCCACTTGCCGAAGCTCACGTTGAGGTCCAGGCTCTGCAGGGTCTTGATGGCCACCGCGTTGGGGGGCGTGCCGATGGGCGTGCCCATGCCGCCGATGTTGGCGCCCAGCGGAATGCACAGGGCGATGGCGATGCGGCCCTTGTCGCTGCCGGGGATGAGCTTGAGCACCGGGGTGAGAATGGCGATCATCATGGCGGCGGTGGCGGTGTTGCTCATGAACATGGAGAACAGCGCCGTCACCACCATCAGGCCCAGCATCACCAGCTTGGGATTGGTGCCGAACGGGCGCACCAGCACGCGCGCCAGGTTCTGGTCAAGACCGTACTTGGTGGCTGCGGCCGCCAGGAAGAAGCCGCCCAGGAAGAGGATGATGATGGGGTCCGCGAACGTGGCCATGGTGTTCTTGGAGTTCATCACGTTCACGCTGTGCGTGGCCAGCGCCTTGATGCGCTTCTGAAGGTCCTTGTCCACCAGCTTGGTGGTGGCGTCCTTCAGGTCGATGGCCAGCTGCTGCTGGTAGGAGATGTTCTTGGCCAGGGCCTCCGGGGTGTCGGCCTGCTGGGCTGCGGCGGCGTAGTCGGCCGCGGGGTTGTCCGCCGCGCCCTCGGCCAGGGCCTTGGCGGCCACGGCCTCAGCCTTGTTGGCGGTGTTGAGGATGACGTAGTTCATGGAGGTGTAGAACTCCTCCTCGTTGAACTTGCCCTTCTTGGTGAGACGCTCGTTGACGTCCTTCTCAATCTTCTCCAGCGGGGTGATCCACTTGATGGAGCCGTCCTTCTGGGGGTCCTTCACAGACTGCTGGTTGGCGGCGCCGTCCTTGCCGACGACATCCTGGATGATGGCACACACGGCGTCCTTGTCGTAGCTGGCGGCGGGGCGCAGGAAGTTGAAGGCCTTGTTGGAGAGGGCCAGCAAACAGATGGCAATCACCATGACGGAGGTTGCCCAAATCGGGATGGGCTCCAGAATCCACATGAGGGCCGCGAACACGAACAGGGCAATCACACTCACCTGCACGGAGTTCACAGGCACCCCCAGCGCCTCAAACGGAACAAAGAAAACAGCCGCCGATATCAGCAGCGTTATCAATACCTTCGTCAATATGCTTTTCGTCTCTTTAGTCATGGCTTTGGTTGGTAAACCTTCTCATGCCCGAAAACGGGCGCGCGCAATATACACCCGCCCCCCTGCCCTGTCAAGCACAATCAGGTACAAAACCACGCGCTTGTGAATTCGCCTTGGGCTTGACGCGAATTTGGCTTGCTTGTGCGGGAAAAGGGGGTAGAATGGGCGCGGAAACTTGTACTTGCCGCAGCAATGCAAGAACAGGCGGCATGTACAACTTTCCATCAGCAAAACGGGGCCAAGCGCCGCATTGCCAGCCAGGCGGGCGCGTTGGCCATATTCAACAATAATACGACATGGCAGAACATTACACGCAAGGCAGAGACGGCCAAGGGGCGCGTCGACGCCACAAGAACCGCAGGAGTTATGGTTCCCGCCACCGTATGCCTCGCCCGGAGGAACCGAAGGAGAGCTCGACGTCGTTTGTGGACAAGGTGCTCAATTTCTTTGGATTCGGGAAGAAGAAAGGCAACGAGGGAAGCAAGAAGCAGCGCAAGAACAACAACAAGCAGCAGGGTGAGAGCAAGCCGAAACCTCCGCAGAAGGTTCGCGTGGCCAAGCCCCGCAGCAACAACAACAAGGGCGGCAACCCAGGTGCCACCCCCAAGAAGGACAAGCCCCGCCGCGAGCGCAAGCTGAACAACAAGCCGGTCCAGAACGGCCGCATCTACGTCGGCAACCTCGCGTTCGAGGCCACGGAATCGGAGATCGAGGACCTGTTCAAGGGCTTCGGCGACGTCCGCAAGGTGGAAATCGTCTACAATTCCCACACCTTCAAGAGCAAGGGATTCGGGTTTGTGGAGATGCGCCACCAGGAGGACGCCCAGCGCGCGGTTGACGTGCTGCACGGGCAGCCGTTCATGGGGCGCGAGCTGCTGGTTCGCGCCGCCAACGAGCGCCCCGCGGAGGGCGAGCAACCCGCCGAGCAGAAGCAGGAAGCCCCTGCGGAAGTCCCGGCGGAACAACCCGCCCCCGCACCCGCGGAGACGCCGGCTCCCGTTGAGGCCCCCGCCCCCGCGCCGGAACCTGCGGAAGCCCCCGCGCCCGCCGCGGCGGAGCCCGTGGTGGAGGTGAGCTTCGCACCGCAGAGCGGCGTTTCCGTGGAGGTCACGGAGCCGCCCGCAGAGCAGCAGCAGTAAACATCACCCATCCCCCGGCGTTCACACGGACGCCGGGGGATTTTTACTTTTTCCCATCCCACACCCATGTACATTCAGGACCAGCTGGCGGAGATACGCGCGGCCATTGAGGCGGCGGAACGGCGGGCGGGTCGCCCCGCGGGCAGCGTGCAGCTGCTGGCGGTGAGCAAGACCTTCCCCGTGGAGGATATCATGCAGGCGTACCGCGACGGCCAGCGCGCGTTCGGCGAGAACCGCCTGCAGGAGGCCATGACCAAGATGCCGGAAATGCCGGCGGACTGCACGTGGCACCTCATCGGCCCGCTGCAGCGCAACAAGGTCCGCAAGGCCCTGGAGCAGGGCTTCGCGCTCATCGAGGCCGTGGATTCCCTGCGCCTGGCGGAAAGCATCTCCCGCATCGCGGGCGAGCTCGGCACCACCGGGCGCATCCTGCTGGAGGTGAACGTGGACGCGGAGGAAAGCAAGCACGGCTTCACCCCGCAGGAACTGCTCGATGACTGGCCCGCGCTCACCGCCCTGCCCCACCTGGACATCCGCGGGCTGATGTGCATCCCCGCGCCCACGGAAGACCCGGAGGGCGCACGCCCCGCCTTTGCCGCACTGCGCGGGCTGGCGGAGCAACTGCGCGCGCTCGGCCCGCTGCCGCTGCCGGAGCTCTCCATGGGCATGAGCCACGATTTCCCCGTGGCGGTGGAGGAAGGCGCCACCATCGTGCGCGTCGGCTCCGCCATCTTCGGCAGGCGAACCTACCCCGCACACTGATTTTCCCCTCTTATGCCGGATAGCCCCGCCATCCTCACCGTGCGCGACCTCGTGCGCCACTTCGGCGCCGTGAAGGCCGTGGACGGCGTGAGCTTCAGCCTCGCACCGGGGCAGTCCGCCGGCCTCATCGGCGCCAACGGCGCCGGCAAGACCACCATCATGCGCATGCTCACCACGCTGGACACACCGGACCGCGGCAGCATCACCTACAAGGGCACGGATGTGGTGGCGGAACCCGTCAAGGTGCGCCGCGAACTCGGCTGGATGCCGGATGCCTTCGCGCCGCCCGCACACACCACCGTGCAGGAGTTCATGGACTTCTACGCCCGCGCCTACGGGCTGACCGGCGACACCCGCGTGGGCGAGGTTCGCCGCGTGCTGGAGTTCTGCGGCGTGGCGGATTTGGCCAAGCGCTACGTGAACGCCCTCTCCAAGGGGCAGACCCAGAAAATCCTGCTCGCGCGCATGCTGGTGGGCAACCCGCAGCTGCTCGTCATGGACGAGCCGGCAGCCGGGCTGGACCCGCAGGCGCGCCTGGAGCTCAAGCAGCTGGTGGCGGATTTGCGCCGCCAGGGCAAGACCCTGCTTATCAGCTCCCACATCCTCACCGAGCTGGCCGAAATGTGCGACTTCATGATCTTCATGGACCACGGCAAGGTCATCTCCCAGGGCTCGCAGGACGAGCTGGCGCGCCGCGAGGGCGGCGTGCGCGTGCAGATGCGCGCCGCGGATGCCGCCGCCCTGGCCGCGGAGCTGCGGGAAAGCAGCGCGTGGCGGGATGTGGCGGAGCTGCCCGGCGGCATGCTGGATGCGCGCTTCACCGCGGAGGGCGACGAGACGCTGGCCCTGGAGCTGCGCCGCCTGTGCGCCACCCACCTCATCACCGATTTCCACCGCCGCGCGCAAAAGCTGGAGGAAACATTCGTCAATGTCCTGAAGCAGCAGCATGAATAGGCACCTTTCAGACTACATCCCGGCCGTCATCGTGAAGGATTGGCGGCAGGCCGCGCGCACCCTGCCGCACGTCACCATGCTGGTGCTGGCGCTCGTGGGCGCGTGGATGGTGCAGCTGCTCAACACGGACACCGCCGCCACCAACACCGGATACGTCTTCGCCATCCTGGGCTTCATCCTCATCGGCTGGATTCCCTACCGCGCCTACGCCGGCGTGCGCGCGGACACCCTGGTGAAGAGCACCAACTTCCTGATGCTCACGCCGCTGAGCCCGCGTTGCGTCGTGTACTCCATGTGGGCGTCCGCGGTGCTGCAGGCCGTGCTGTTCGCGCTGCTGTGCGTGCCGCTGGTGTGGTGGCGGCAGGCGCATGGCACGGGGGAGGACGACTGGCGCATCCTCGCCACGCTGCTGGGCATCGGCGCGGTGGGCGCGGCGGTGTTCATGCTGGCGGCGCGCCTGCACGTCATCCTGCGTTTCGCCTTTCTGGTGGGCGCGGTGTTCAGCCTGTTCAACCTCCTCGTCAACCTGCTGCCCAGCCTGCTGACGGGGAACCTGAGCGAATCCTCCGTCAGCCCGCTGCAATGGTGCGCCATTGCCGTACTGGCATGCTCCGTGGTGGGGCTGAGCCTGGAAATCGGCAAGCGCTTCTACGCGCCCGCATCCGTCAATTCATCCTGGGCGCCGCGCCTGCTGATGCTCGTTCCCGTGGCGGTGTCCGCCATCCTCTGCCAGGCGGGCGCCCCCGCCATCACGCTGTGGGGGCAGCCGCTCAGCCTCGTGGATTTCGCGCTCGGGCTGGTTTCCTTCGCCGCCGTTCTGGAGGCCATCCTGCCCGCCGAGCGCTTGCCCGTGCACGACAAGTTGGCCGTGCCCGGCATCCCGCGCCTGCTGCAGGCCCCCGGCCTGGCGGGCGCCGCGCTATGGTTCGTCGTCATCAGCCTCCTCAGCCTACCCGTGGCCATCTGGGCGCGCGAGCTCCTGCCACACGCCGCACCCTGGGTGCAGGACGCCACGGCGGTAGAGACGTGCGATACGCTGGCGACGATGCACGCCACGCTCTTCTCCCTGCTGGTGATGGGGCTGTGCTGCAAGGCGCAGTCCGACATGCGGCCCGTGGTGTACGTGGGGGTGCGTCTGGTGGTGACGCTGGTGATTGGCATTTGCTGCTTCCACGCCCTGCGCTACCTGCCGGACGGCGCCAACTACCCGCTGTGGGGCAGCTTCCTGCCCGCGCGCTTCGACTCCGCGCGCGCCTTCTTCCCCACCTTCATCATCTGCCGCGCCGCCTGCTGCGCCATCCTCTTGGCCGCCCTCCTCTACATCGGCCGCGGCAAGCCCGCCAAGTGACACCCCACCCACCCCCGCGCCGCGAGGCGCGCGAACTTTCCAAATCGTCAATCGTAAATTGTAAATTGTAAATCCACTTGCCTCTTGGTTTGGGGAAAAGGGTATGCTATAATGGCGATTGTATGATACGCAAGCTGACGGTGGAGGGCGTGACGGTGTTTCCGGAGCGGGAGTCGTTCTCCTTTGTTCCGGGGGTGAACATCATCGTGGGCGGGAACGATTGCGGCAAGAGCCACCTGATGAAGCTGTGCTTCGCCGTGTGCAAGTGGAGCCACGGCGGCGCCACGCGCGATCTGCCGGACACCTGGGCGGAGGAGAAGCGGCTGCGCAAGGACCTGCTGCGCGTGTTCGGCACCACGGAGCTCACGGCGGTCACCTCGCGCAGCGTGAAGGATTGCACGGCGGCGGTGAAGGCATCCCTGGAGGGCGAGAAGGCGCCTCTCGGCACGGCGGACGTGGAGTTCACCTTCCACGCCGGGCGGGAGGAGGACGGGCTGAAAATCGCAACACTGCCGGACCGCTTCCTGCACGAGAACGCGGTGTTCATCCCGCCGCGGGAGATACTGTCCATCTACCCGTGCTACATGCAGGCTGGCAAGCGCTACCCGGAGCTGCTGGATTCCGCGAGCTGGGAGCTTTGCCGCGCGCTGGAGAACGAGCCGCAGGAGCAGCCGGCGGGCGCCATCCACCAAGCCATCCGCCTGGTGGAGCGCATGCTCAGCGGGCATCTCATGCGCATCAACGGGCACTTCTACCTGCACCGCCACGCGCAGGAGCCGCTTGAGCTCAACCTGATTGCGGAGGGCTTCAAGCGCATCGGCACGCTGGGGCTGCTGCTGGGCAACGGAACCGTTCATGCGGGCACCACGCTGTTCTGGGACGAGCCGGAGATGAACATCAACGCCACGCACCTGCCGCTGCTGGTGAACATCATGATGGCGCTGGGGCGCGCGGGCGTGCAGCTCATCCTGACCACGCACAGCCTGTTCCTGCTGCGCGAGCTGACCATCCAGCTGGCGGCGCCGGAGAACCGCGGGGTGTCCCGCCGCTTCACGGGGCTGCAACTCCAGGCCCGCGGGCGCGAAGGCGTGCGCGTCTCCGCCGGCGAGAGCATGAACGATTTGGAATACATCGACAGCCTGGACGCCGAGATGGAGCAGGCCGACCGCTATCTGGCCATGCATCTGGAGGACACGGAGGAAGAAGGATAAGGCAACCATGTACAAACCCGGCACCAGCTGCGTGGAAGGCGTGCACCGCTTCAACTTCGAGGCGGGCTACCTGGTATGCCGCTGCGAGTGCTCTCCCTTCTACTCCCGCCACGCCCAGAACTTCTGCAACAGCTGCAAGGAGATGGACTTCATCCTCTACCATCCCGGCAAGAAAGAGCTGTGGCTCATCGAGGTGAAGGACTACCGCTTCAACGCGCGCCCCAAGGTGCGGGACCTGGTGGAGAAGCTGTGCCGCAAGGTGCGTGATTCCCTGTTCCTGCTGCGCACGGCCGCACTGGTGGCGCCGGAGGAGGAGCCGCCGGAGGGCGTCTCCCTGCGCGAAATCGCGCGCCTCAGCCAGCAGGCCAAGCACATCCGCGTGGCCTTCACCATCGAGCTGGGCAACACCGGGCTCTTCCCGCCCAAGGCCCTGCTCTCCACCATCCGCGACCTGCTGTACCGCCAGATCTGCTTCATCGACCCGCAGATGATGTGCCTGCCCATCACGGAATCCGGCGGCGTGGGTCCGTGGACCATCACGCCCGCCGGGGACGAGCACTCCGCGCGCATCCAGCGCCGCATGGAGGAGGCGCGCCTCGCACGCGAGCGCGAGGAGAAGCGCCTGCGCGACCAGACCGTCTTCGAGCAGCGCCAGG
>JAUNNT010000004.1:0-22136 GCA_030531305.1 Akkermansia sp. | reverse complement strand
GCCGCACGCCGCCAGCGCCGCCGCCGCAAATCCCCCCTGCCCCTCTGGAAACAGCGCGCACAGGAGCGCGAGGAGGGCAAGTCCGGCACCCACGCCGGCCGCAAGAAACCCTGAATCACATCAACCATGAAAAGGATTATCGCACTCATGCTCACCGCCGCATCAGCACACGCCTTCACCGTCACGGACACCGCCATCGGCAACGGCGAACTCACCATCAAGACGCCCCAGGCAGCCCCCTCGGAGATGCCGACTTTTGAAGTGGCCGACCAGCGCTACGGCCGCTTCATCCCCGCACAGGCGGAGTGGAAGGACGGTGCCGTCAAGCTCACCTACGAATCCCACGCCACGCTGAAAGAGCAGAGGAAAAACGTGGTCTGGCGCTGCAGCGACGGCACGAAATCCTACGCGGGTGACATCCCGTTCCGCGCCGTGCCGCCGGGGAAATTCCCCGCCGTGGGACGCCTCAAGGTGGCGTGCGTGGGCGACAGCATCACCTTCGGCCTGGGCATCCAGAAAGCAGATGACAAGTACCCCGAACAGCTGCAGGGCATCCTGGGCGACAAGTTCGAGGTGGGCCGCTTCGGCAACTCCGCCAAGACCGCCGCCCGCGTGAAGGACGGCGTGTGGTTCGGCCTGCAGCGCGAACACAGGCAGGCCCTGGACTTCAAGGCGGACCTCTACATCGCCAACCTCGGCATCAACGACACCAACCGAGGCACCTGGGACACGGAAAAGGTGTTTGCGGACTACGCGGAGCTCATCCACGCGTGGCGCGGCCCGCAGGGTGCCACCATCATGCTCTGGACCAAGCTCGCGCCGGATTTCCGAAGCGTCAACCGCGAGCCCGGCTTCCCCGGCAACGTCAACCCGGAGTTTGATTTCCCGCTCGACGAGATGGACACCGCCACCCGCCGCCCGGAGATGGAGGCCGTCTGCACACGCCTCGCCCAGCAGCTCCATTGCCACGCCATCGACATGTACTCCCCGCTGGTCAACCACCCGGAGAACACCGTGGGCGACGGCCTGCACCCCAACCCCAACGGAGCAAGAATCATTGCGGAGGAAACCGCCAAGGCCATCCGCAAGCTCTGGCCGGAAAGGTGATTCCCGAATCAGCGGCTCTGCCCGCGTTTTTCAAGCATTTTCAGGCGGGGTGCCATCCATGGTCACCTTCAATACAAGCGGCGCTTCCTCCGGGTCGAGGAGTTCGGCAAGCGGTACGCCTTCCGCCAGCTTCCGCATCTTGTCCCGCATGCGGATGCTCCACAGCATATCCGGCGGTGTCTTGCCCTCGTTGTCCCGCGCCGCCATGTCCGCACCGTGCTTCAGCAGCAGGGCCGACATGGTGAGGATGTCCGAATCCATCGAAGAAGCTTGCGCCGCTTCATGCAGGACGTTGCGGCCTTGGTTGTCGCGGGCAAGGATATCGGCGCCATGCTCCAACAGGATATCCGCCATCTCCAGATGGGGCGCGGACACCGCATTGAACAGGGGCGTGCGGCCCTCGTTGTTGCGGGCGTTCACATCCGCCCCGTGCTCCAGCAGGATGCGTATGACCTCCGCATTGCAGGATGCCGCCGCGGAATGCAGCGGCGCGTTGCCGTCCCCATCGCAGGCGTTGACATCCGCTCCGTATTCCAGCAGCACCCCGGCATTTTCCACAGACCCCGCCATGGCGGCAAGGTGCAGGGGGGAGCGCGTACACCATTTCCCCATGGCCGATGTGGATTCCCCCATTTCCAGCAGCATGCGGACCGCCTCCGGGTCGCCATTTCCCGCCACCTGCTGCAGGCAAGTCTCGCTGTATTCGCAGTCGCGCAGGCCGGCGCCATGCTCCATGAGCAGTTTGGCGATATCCAGATGGTTGTGCATCAGGGCCTCTTCCAGCGCGGTGTGCTCGCTGAATTCCGCACGGGCGGAAGCCCCGTGCTTCAACAAGAGTTGCACAATCTCCATGTGGCCGTGCCAGGCGGCCTCGAATATCGGAGGAAAGGCATCCGCACCATCGGGATTCGCGCCATGCTCCAACAGCAGCTTCACCACAGCCGTATGCCCTTCTTCCGCCGCTATGGACAGCGCCGTACGGTGCCATTTGTCCATGCAATCCACCTCTGCGCCATGCTCCAGCAGGAGCGCCGCCACGTCAACGCCACCGCCGGCCGAAGCCGAATGGAGGGGGGTGCTGTCATACTCGTTCTTGCAGTTGGGATTGGCACCGTGTTTCAGCAGGAGCGCTGCCATGGCGGTGCCGGCCCCTCCCGCGGCAAAGTGGAGCGGAGTGCAATTGTGCTCATCCCTGCCGTCGGGGTTGGCTCCGTGCTCCAGCAGGAGCGCCGCGAGCTCCGGCCTGGCTTTCTGGACCGCCGAATGCAGGGCGGTGCCGGGATGTGCATCAGGATTGGCTCCATGTTCCAACAGGATGCGGACGGTTTCCGTGTGGCCGCTCCTCGCAGCTGCGACCAGGCAGTTTGTGTCTCCGGGGTCGCCACGGTTCGGGTCCACGCCGTGCTCCAGCAGGAGCGCCACCACATCCGTGTAGCCGTTCCATGCGGCAGAGTCAATGGCAAAACCGCCATGTGTCTTGATGGCGGGGTCGGCACCGCGCTCTAACAGGAAACGCACCATTTCCAGCTGCCCCCCAAATGCCGCCACATGCAGGGGCGTCATCTTCCCCTCCACTCTTGCATCCAGTTCCGCGCCGTGTTCCAGCAGGAAGGATGCCATGGCGGTGTGGCCGTATCGGGCGGCCAAATGCAGGGGCGTATACCGGAATAAGTGGTCTGTGTCCGTCCTGTTCACCTCCGCTCCGTGCTCCAAAAGCAGGGCCGCGGCGGCGGTGTGGCCACCGGAGGCTGCGGCGTGGAGCGGGGTGATACCCCTACCTGTCACGCAATCCACGGGGCACCCATGGGCCAGGAAGAGTTCCATCAGGGGGATATCTCCCTTCTTGGCCGCTATGTGGAGCGGCGTTGGATTGTTCTCTGATTCAGCGTGTTCCTTATTGTAAAGGTCGGCTTCCGCCCCGTGCTCCAGCAGCATGGCGGCGATTTCCGCATGCCCGTTCGTAGCCGCGCGCTGCAAGAGGGATTCGAAACTCGGGCTCTCCGAATGCACGGAGACACCGAGCCGCAGGAAAAGCCCGACCAGGCCGGCGTACTCCTTGGCAACCGCAGTATAAAGGAGGGAGTGCCACCTCGGGTCGGTGGCCCTTTCGGGAGCCATGCCCGTGGCCAGGAGTTCTCGCACGCGCGCCTCGTCGCCCGCATGCACGGCAATGATCAAATCCGCAAGCCGGGAGTCTCCGCCTTCCCGGTGCAGGATTTCCACCACATCCCTATGGCCATTCTCGCAAGCTGTTTCCAAGGCATCCAAGCACATCTCTCCGCGCAGCCTGCCGTCCGCATCGTACGCCAGCAGCAGCTTAACGACCTCTGCATGGCCGTTTTGGGCAGCCGTGAACAACGGGCCTTCTCCAAAAAAGTTTCTTTCTTCATGCGGCTTGGCGCCGTGTTCCAACAGGTTGCGCACGCGGGCGACATCCCCGGCGGCGGCGGCTTTAAGCAATGTGGCGGGTTTTGTATCATTCATGGTTCATTGGGGTAGGAAGGGCGGGAGGGGCGCTACCGTATGATTTCCGTGAGCAGGGGGATGGTTCCGACGGTGAGGACATCACCGTGGCGGAGGGGCACGCGGTAGTCGGAGGGGCCGAACTCGCGCTCGTTGATGGCGATGCCGTTGAGCGAGCCGAGGTCCGTGATGACCAGGCCGTCGTCCGTGAGCTCCAGGCGCGCGTGCTCGCGTGAGACGCAGGCGTGGTTGAGCACCACCTGGGCACAGCGGGGCTCCCGGCCGATGACGATGCCGTCCTCTCGCGCCATCTCGGAGAACGGGATGTGGGTCTCCCAGGGCGTGCCGTCCGGCAGGCGGCCGGAGAGGTGGAGCACGGCGTTGGTGGGGGCGTCGCGGTGGCTCACGGCACGCGGGCGCCGGGCCTCCAGCCCGGAGCCGAGGTCCCACTTGAGGCGCAAGGCGTCGTACGGCGGCAGGGGCTGCAGGTAGGCGGCGGCGCGCACGGAGGGCGCCTCCCCCGCCCCGCCGGGCGGCGGCGCGGCAATGGAGATGGGGTGGTCCCAGTCCGCCTCCTCCGCGGCGTTCACCTGCGCGGATACATCACCTATGCTGGCTCGCACGGCGGCGAGCTCCATCTCCAGCACGCGGGCGCGCTCGCGCAGTTCTGCAAGCGCGGCCTTGTCGTCGTTCTGGGGCTCCTCCGACATGGTGTGACGGGCAAGGGAATCAATGGCGCCTGGCTGCGCGGGAAACGATGAGCCCGGCGTAGTACACCAGCTGGGCCAGGGATGACAGCGCGGCGGACACATAGGTCATGGCGGCCCACTTGAGCGCGGTCTGCGCGTGGTCGTGCATGGCACCGTTGGCCAGGCCGCTTTCCTCCAGCCACTTGAGCGCGCGGCGGGAGGCGTTGATCTCCACCGGAAGCGTGATGAAGGCGAAGATGGAGGTGCAGGCGAAGAGCGCCAGGCCCGCCCACGCCACGTCGGTGTTGCCGTTGACACCCACCATCGCCAGGCCCGCAATGAACACCACCTGCCCCAGGTGGGAGCTGATGATCACCATGGGCACAATGGACGTGCGCAACTTCAGCCACGGGTAGGCGGTGGCGTGCTGCACGGCGTGCCCGCACTCGTGCGCGGCCACGGCCATGGCCGTAATGGTGTTGCACTTGTACACCACCTGGGAAAGGTTCACGGTTTTGTCCGCGGGGTTGTAGTGGTCGGTGAGCATGCCCTTGGTGCTGACCACGCGCACATCATGGATGCCGTGCTGCTCCAGCATGCGGCGCGCGGTCTCCGCACCGCTGACGGGTGCCTCTACCTGGGAGTATTTGCTCATCACGGACATGAGCTTCTTCTGCACCACCGCTCCCAGAACCCCCATCACCACCAGCAGGAAGATGCCCAGCATGGTGGTGGGGTTCTCCATGGCCGTGGAAAAGCCGCGCATGGAAAGGTCGTTCACCTCGGAGGCATCCGGGGCCCACTGCGCCAAAACCTGAAGGAAAGACATCATATGTGCCTGTCAGCATACCAGCGCGCAGGCGCGTTTTCAAGCCAAAACCACGGGGGAGGAATGGGGATTTGGGATTTGTTTGTTGGCACGCCTTGTGTGTACACACATGGGGTGCAAACACGGACATGCTAAATGGCAGGACCGCCGCCGCAGGGGATGGGCAAGCCCTGCACGCCGGCATGCAGGGCGGGGTCGGATATTTCCTCGAACGCGCCTTTGCCGGGATTGCAGCGGAAGCAGCGCTCGGTTTCCGGGGCATTCCTTGCATCCGCCGCTGGCTGGAAGTACAGATACCACACCGCCCTGTCATTGTCCTCGACATGGAGCGCCGGGTAGTAGGCGTATTGCGGGTTCCCCCAGATGGGGATGCCCAGCGATTCTCCCAAGCGATGGAACATTTCCTCAATTTCGCGCATGTATTGCGGCTCGACCGGTTCTATTCCCTCCTCCTCAAAGGAGGCGCGGCCGATGTACAACATGCCGCCCAAATCAAACGCGCCGATATGCCACGCCATCATGACGCCGCACTCGTCCACGCCCCACCGGGCGCACTGCTCACGCATTGCCACCACCTCCACCACCTTGCGCACATTCCGCCCCTCGTCGGACCACACAATGTCCCCGACGCGCGCCTCCACCCCGTTGGGATAGCAAACCTTTTCCTCTCTCATGGCGTTTATTTAGCGCAAAGTGATGGCGCAGTCAACATGATTCCGTCAGCCGCGGAGGGTTTGTCCGTTGTCGGGAGCGGGGAAGCGGGCGGGGTCCACGCCGTTTTTCCGGAGTGCGGCGGCGAGGTCGTCGAGGGTTTCTTGATAGCCTTCGTTGGCGAGCTGCCAGGTGCCGAAATGGCAGGCGATGCCCATGCGGGCGTGCAGGGTGAGGAAGGCCTCCACGGCATCCGCTGGGCTGGTGTGGTTCTGGCGTATCCACTCCGGGCGGTACTGGCCGATGGGCAGGATGGCGACGTCCGGCGCGCCCAGGCGCCCATAGATGTCCGCGAAGCAGGCGCTGCGCGCGCTGTCGCCCGCGAAATACACCTTGGGGCCACCGCGGGATTCCAGCCAGAATCCGCACCAGAGCGAGCGGTTGCGGGTGTCCTGCGTGCGGTAGCGGCTGCTCCAGTGGCGCGCGGGGGTGAGGGTGACGCGCAGCATTTCCGCATCCACGGTTTCCCACCAGTCGCGCTCCTCCACGCGGCACTCTCCGCAATGGTGCTCCAGCAGGCTCTTCAATCCCAGCGGCACGATGAACCGCGGGTTGTCCCGCTCCCGCAAGCGCTGCAGCGTGGGCGCGTCGAAATGGTCGTAGTGGTCGTGCGTGAGCAGGCAGACGTCGATATGCGGCAGCTCGTCCCACGCGATGCCCGCGGGACGGTGGCGCTTGGGGCCGAATCCCTGCACGGGGCTGGTGTAGTCGCTCCACACGGGGTCGGTAAGGATGTTCATGCCTGCCATGCGCAGCAGGAAGGTGGAGTGGTTGACCAGCGTGGCCTCCCAGGCCGTGCCGTCCACCGAGGGCGCGAGCTGCGGCGTGCAGCGGCGCTCCGCCACATCGGGGTACTCGCCCTTGGAGAAGCGGTCGCGGCACCAGCCCAGCAAATCGCCCGTGGAGTATGGCTCATACGGCTCCGGGTTGAAGAAGCGCGTGCCGTCGAAATGGTCGCTCACGGGGCCGTGCCACTCGCCGGGGCGGCAGAGCGTGCGCGGCAGCAGCCAATCCACGCCCACCCCTGCGGCGGTGAGCGCGCCCGCGCCCGCCAGCCCCTTCAGGAACCAGCGGCGGCTGCGTTTCCGCGCCCCCTGCGGCACATCCTCCATGCCGCCAGTCTACGCACCCCCGCCCGCAAAATCAAGGAAATTTCAAAGGCCCGTCCGGCATGCAACCGAACGGGCCTTGGTGCTAACTTACAAATCGTAAATTGTAAATCGTCAATCGTAAATTAGAAATTGTATCTATACCCAACCGTGGTGTTGATGTTGATGTCCTTTGTGCGGAGCTCCAGGGAGGCGTCCCAGAAGATGGAGCCGGCATTGAGGCTGACGGGGATGTAGACACCGGCGCCGAGTTCCAGGCCGAGCGGGCCGCGCTCGGCGGAACGCACCTCCGCGTTGCTCAGCGCGCCGAGCTGTGCGAACTGCACCTTGCCGCGGCTGTCGCGGTCGCCCAGGTAGCCCTTGACGAGCGCGCGGCCCTCAAAGACGGAGGAGCGGTTGTACACGTCCGCGCCGAAGGCGGTCTGCACGCGCGCGCCGACGGCGATGTTCACGGCGTTGGAGTCGATGTCCTCCACCTTGAGCGCGGCATCGGAACCGCCCTCGGTGAAGCCGTCCATGGAGGTGTGGATGTAGGTCACGTTGAACACGGGCTGGATGCACGCGCTGGAGTCCTCCGTGAGCGCGTAGGTGCGCGCGGCCTCGTACATGAGGCCGAAGGAGGAGCCGGTGGTGCTGCCGGTGGTGGTGTAGCCCCCGCGCAGCGTGCCCACCGTGCGGTCCACATCGGCATCCGCGCGGCCCAGGGTGGCAATGAAGGTGTGCACCCAGGAGCGGTTGGAGTGGCGGACGAACGCGGTCAGGTAGTAGTTGTTCAGGTCGCCGTCCAGGTGGTCGGCGGCATCGGACTTGAAGTCGCCGAACATGGCGGTGACAGCCAGGCCGGCGGTGGTGTTGCTGGTGACATCCAGGTCCACGCCGACGGTACCGCCCCAGGTGTTGTACTTGTAGCCGGAGAGGGTCTTGTCGCTATCCATGCGGCGATAGTCGCCCTCGGCGTTGATCCAGGCGTTGACGTACGGGAGGTCCTTGGGCGTGGCGCAGCAGCTGTTGATGCCCATGGTGGTGGTGCGGTTGCGGATGGCGCGCAGCTGGCGGTCCACATCACCGCGGATGGCCTCGTGCAGGGCGGGGATGGAAGCACCCGCAATGGCGGAGGCCAGCTTGTCGGCATCCTCGCGGCGGGAGTACGCCAGGTAGTTGTCCAGGCCGTCCAGGGCCTTGGCCAAATCCGGGTACTGGTCGCGGTTGAGCTGGGGAGAGAGCTCGAAGTAGGCCTGGCTGGCCATCTGGGCGCCCTTGCCGGCGTTGCCGTCGGTGATTTCCGGATAGTGGTTGTCACCCATGGATTCAATGTTGATCCAGAGGTTGCCGTCCCTCTCCTCCAGGGAGCCGTTGAAGTGCTCGCGGCGGAGGTTGGAGAGGGCGTCGCTGGAGAGCGTGCAGCTCTCGGCGGCGGTGATGCCGCATCCGGCGATGAGCTCGTAGGCCCCGGCGAGTTCCGGCACCTCCTCCAGGCCCAGGGTGATGGTGGTGATGTCCTCGCTGTAGTTGGCCAGGCGGTTCACGTACACCATGGGCGCGGCCTCGGACGGGGCGGAGGTGAACACGATGGTGTCCGTGATGAGGTCGCCGAAGACGTTGCCCGTGCTGGAGAGAGCCACGGCGGGCGCGGTGAGGTTGCCGCCGTTGGCCACCTTCTTGTCAAAGACGAGCGAGCGGTTGGAAACCAGGTTGCCGCCGTTGCTGAAGGTGCCGTGGATTTCCGTCCACAGGTACTCCTGCGGCAGCACATCCGCGATGCCCTTGAAGTGCCCGGTGGGCACGAGCGGGGACTCCGTGGCGCCGAAGCGCAGGTTGGAACCCTCCGCGATGCTGAGGTTCTGCAGGTCGTACCCGGGGTTGTCCACCTGGGCGTCGCCCCAGGTGAGGTGGAGCGAGCCGTCGCCGTTGAGGTTGGTGATGTTGGAGGCGTCTCCCATGTAGAGGGAGCCGGAGTTGCCGTTGACGGTGTAGGCCACCAGGTGGTTGAAGCTGTTGGTGCCTTCCGTGAGGTTGAGCGTGCCGGCGGTGATGTTGCCGCCCTGCGTGGTTTCCTGCAGGAGGGTGAGGCTGGCGGAGGCGATGCTCACGGTGCCGCCGTTCTCCAGGTAGCCGATGCGGGAATCCTTGGCCAGGTTGAGCTGGCCGCCCGCGCGGACGGTGACGTCACCGGCCTGGGACTGCGGCTGTGGGCGGCCCACGATGGCGTTCACGGTGGCGGTGTCCAGGGTGATTTTGCCGGAGTTGACGATGATGGCGCCGGAGGCGTTGATGTTGCGGACATCGACTCGGCCGTCGTTGTACAAGCCCACGCTGCTGCCGCTGATGGTGATTTCATCGGCGGTGAGCTTGGTGCTGTCGGTGACGGTGAGGCAGCCGCGGGTGCCGATAGCCACCGTACCCGCCACTTCGACCAGCAGGTTTTGCGAGCCGTTGCCGAAGGTGTGGCTTCCGCCGCGCACGTCGATCTTCTGCGTGGCCAGCGTGCCATCGCCCACCAGGGTGTAGTTCTTGTTCACGGACTCCAGCAGGATGGACTTCACGGTGCGGCCGCCGTTGATGTCCACCACGGCGGTGCCCTCACCCAGGAAGGCGATGGGGGAGTCGTGGGTGGGCTCCGTGAATCCGGAGCCGTTGGGATCCCAGTCGCGGAAGCTGCTCCACACGCCGTCCTCGCTCACCCACTGCAGGGTGTCGATGACGCTGATGTGCAGCACCACGTCGCCGTGGTCGTTCTGGGCGATGCGGGCCACATGGTCCATGCCGTCGTCCAGCTCAAGGTAGGAGGCGCCGCCGGTGAGGGTGAGCGTGGAGACCCAGCTGGGAGCCGCGCCGGTGTTGCGCAGCAGGGAGATGGTGTCGCCGCTCAGGAAGCCGAAGGCCTTCACGCTCTCCAGCGCGTCCACGGTGAGGCGGAACTCCATGGAGTCGCTCGCCAGGCTGCCCGCGCTGTACTGCGGGGCATTGAAGGAGGTGATGGAGGAAACCTCCAGCTGCGGGCTGTCCAGCACCTCCGTGACGGTGAGGATGGCGCCCTCCTCCGGCCTGATGTATCCGGCCGAGAGGTTGGTGATGGTGGTGGCGGTATCCAGGCGGAGCGTGTCGTGCACGGTCAGGGTGGAATCGTAGCTGGTGGCGCCCGTGAGATGCAGGGAGCCCGCCACGTCCAGCGCGCCGGGGCCGACGATGCTCGCCAGCGTGGTGGTGCCTTCCGTGGTGAGCTCCACGGTGCCCTCGGCATCACGCATCATCAGGATGCCGCCGCTCACCGTGTGGATGGTGGAGCCCGCACCCACGCGCAGCACGCCCGCGTCGCCGGAGTAGGTCACCGCGCCGCCCACGTGCAGCTCGTCGAAGATGTTGTCGGATGCCGCGGCGAGCGTGAGGTCCTTGGCCACGTTCACATCGCCGCCCTGTGTGGTGGCGGAGCGCAGCACCAGGCTGCCCTTCTGAATATCGATGGCGCCCGCGTTCTCCAGGGTCCACACGGCGAGCGTGTCGTCGTCCGTCATGGTGAAGGAGCTGCCCTCGCCCACGATGAGCGGGGCGTTGGAAAGCTGCGGGGCCTTGTCCACCACCATGGTGCCGCCGTTCTCCACCACAATGCGCTTGGAGGGGAATACCTTGTCCGCGCCGGTGAAGTGGTACTCGCCGCCGGAGACGTTCCACTCGGTGAGGTGGATTTCCTCTCCCACGGTGATGGTGGTGACGGCCGGGGCGCCGTCGAAGTGGGCGGCGTAGTAGTTGCTGTCGTAATAGGTGGTGGGCGCGCCGCCGCGCTCTTCCGCCCAGACGACGTTATCCTCCGCGTAGTTCCAGGTGCCGGTGGTGCCGCCGGCCCAGTACACGGCGTTGCCGCGGGTGAAGATGAGGTTGAGCGCGTTGCCCTCCACGGCCAGCACGGCATCGTAGTCCGCAATATCCGGGATGCTGGAGCTGGACACCAGCAGGCCCTCCGGGTTCGCCACGCTCAGCGTGCCCGCCGACATGAGCCGGTAGGCCTGGCCGACAACGATGGTCTTGGAGGCCCAGTCCTCGAAGTTCACCTTCACCAGGCCGTCGATGGTCACGGCGCCGTCGGCATTCACCAGGGGGGAAGCCAGCTGCGTCGGGGTGACGTTGAAGGTGATGGCGGCGTTCTCGCCGATGGTGATGGCGGAGGCATGCACCGTTGCGTATTGGCGCACGGCCACCTGTCCTGCGGTGGCGGTGATGCTTCCGGAGATTTCCGCGTTGCCGCCGTCGAAGGCGAGCGTGCCGCCCTCCACGGTCACGGAGGAATCACCGCCCAGCCAGGCGTCCTGGCCCAGGATGAGCTCGCCCGCCTTGACCTTCATCTGCGGGCTGTACAGGGAGATGTTGGTGAACACGGCGCTTCCCGTGCCCTCCTTCACCAGTTCCTCGGCACGCAGGCCGTGGTCGTACCCGCCGTCGAACACGTAGTCCTGCACGGTGTTGGCAATGGTCATGGACGGCACGTTGATGGTCTCTGCCAGGTTCACGCTGCCGCCGAACGCGGAGCCGGCCGCCACGTCATCGAAGCGCACGCTGCGGTCCTGCGTGAAGGACGCGGCGTAGGTGGTGGTGCCCACGGGAATCACCCAGCCGCCGTCCGCCGTGGGCAGCGCCACGTCCGGGTCCTTGGCGGCGGCGCTCTTCCAGGAGTCGGTGGTGCCGCTCCAGGTCAGCTGGCCGTGGTTGTACTGCTCCGCCACATCCTTGAGCGCCTTCGGGGTGGGAATGAACTCAACCTCGTCCATGGACCAGGTGAGGTCCACGCCGCGCTCGTCCTGCCCGTATGTCCACAGGGTGGTGTGGCCCTCATCCTCGAACAGGAAAATCTTGCCGTCCAGCATCCCGGTGTACAGGGTGAACGTGCGGTACTCCATGTCGTCGGAGTTCGCGAAGAGGATGGACTTGAGCGTGCCGTCCGGGTTTGTCTCGAAGCCGTAGGAGGTCATGGCGTGGCCCGCGCCGCCGGGTGCCACAATGCCGATGAAGGCGATTTGGCCCTCCGCGGTGTGGGAGTAGGTACCGTCGCCGTTGTCCACCGCGCCGAACGCATCAATCAAGGCATCGGCGGCCGCCGTCAGGTCCGGCAGGTTCCCGTCCATATCCCGGTACATCTTGACGGAGGCATCGGCGTTATCCTTCGGGAACCACTGGGAGAAATAGCCTCCCTTGGTGGAATCGTTGCGCAGCACGGAGTACGGGCCGCCGATGTTCGTGTACTCATGGTTGTCCGCCAGGTACCACGGCGCTATCATCATGAAGTCGCCGCCGGCCGCCTCCTGGCCGTTGTAGTTCGTCCAGGTGTCGTAGAAGAGCATGTCCACGCGCAGGGACTGCGTGCCTCCCAGGTCGTCCATGTACTGCTTGTCGTACGTGTAGCCGTACGGCAGCGTGCGGGAGGAATCCGCGAACACCCCGTACACGGACTCCCAGTAGGTGAACACGTTGGCGGAGACGTTGTACCAGCAGGTGTTCTCGTCATCCAGCAGCGGAACAAAGGTTTCCAGGCTCATGGTGTTGCCGCGCAGGCGGGGCTGGAGCTCGCCCATGAACGAGAAGTTGCCGAACTGGTTGAAGAGCTGCCCTGCGCCGCGCCAGGGCTGCTGGCCCATGGCCTGCCAGTAGTAGCCCTTGCCGTTGTCGAAGAAGCGGGTGGAGCTGGTGATGTTGTCGGGGTTCACGCCGTTTGCCACGAGCGTGGTTGCATTGGACACGGGGAATGCCGCCAGGCATGCCAGCACGGCGGCGCGGAGAAGATTCGGGAGGTGTAATTTCATAGAATGATTAGCTCTAATCACCCCTAAGCCTACAGTATTCCCAATACTTATGCAAGCAAAAAATCGCAAAAAATTGTTGGGCGGCAAATCCCAAACTTATACAAATCATTTATTCTGCGAATTTTATCAGCCGACCCAACCAAGGGCTGCCATGAGGGCGGCAGACACCTCCGCCGGAGGGCGCCATGCGCGGGCCCTAGCCCATCATTTACCTTACTGCATTGTATTTGCGCGTCTTGCACGGCTGCCGTAGAACTACAGTATTGGGAATGCTGTAGGCTAACCTCAAGCGGGTTTGGGGCACCTCCCTGTAAACTCGCCCCCAATCATCACTTCATCCATGAAACTTCATCTTCCCCATCGCCTCAGGAAGTCCGTGGTGGCATGCCTTGCCGCCGCCGCCCTCACCCTTGCCTCCGGTTTCACCATGCAAGCGCACGCAGGTGCGGAAATCGAATACAACCCGGTTTCCGGCATCCCGGAGGCCACCTGGACCTCCTCCTCCCTCGGTGAGTACGCATTCACGTCCGGCGACAGCGTTTCCTTCTACAAAACAGCCATTATCACATTGGGAACCAACATCCAGGCCGGCGTGGTGAACGTGCGCGAGCACTCGGAGCTGGCGCTGATTGGCGGCGGCCGCACGCTGAGCGCCGGCCTGGGCATTGACCTGGGGATGGACACCGTGCTCACCCTGAGGGACAACGCGCTGGCCACCGAGACGGCCCTCACGCAATCCAGCGGGGCGCTGCTGAGGTTCGACTGGGGCGGCACCACCACCAGCTTCGATTCCCACCTGGCCCAGTACCGCGGGGCGATTGCCGTGCGCAATGCCACGCTCAACACCACCCCCGGCACAGCCAACGCGTGGGACCGCCTCGTCATGGAGGGCACCTCCACCCTGCAGCTGGGTTCCGGGGCGGAATTGAGGGCACCCAGCGCCTTCCTGGGCACCCACACCGTGCAGGTGGCCAGCGGCAACGCCACGCTGGAAGGTGAGGTCTCTGGCTACGGCACGCTCACCAAGACCGGCACCGGCACGCTCCTGCTCGGGCCAAACGATATTGTGCACACCGGGGATTTGATCATCAACGCCGGAACCGTGCAATGGGGGGAAAGCACCAACAAGGACAACACCCTCTGCTTCCGGACTATCGTGGTGAACAGCGGGGCAACCTTCAACGACAGCCACCAGAACCGCATGAGCCTGCGTGATGTGACGGACGTGGTGCTCAACAACGGCGGCAAGATGACCGGCGCGCCCGCGCCCTGGCACGTGTACCGCTCCCTCACCGTCAACGGCTCCGCCACGGTGGAGGGCAACCGCCGCTTCGCCCTGCTCTCCGGGCAGGGGACCCTGACGGTGGGAACGGGCACCACCCGCTTTGAAACCATCCGGGATTTCACCGGGACCATCGCCGGCGGCGCAACCAAGCTGATGATCGACCTGGTGGACGTGGAAGAAGGGGCAACCGTGACCGTCAGCCGCGCGGTCAGCCCGGACACCCTCACCAAGGTTGGCGCCGGCACGCTCAACGTTTCCGGGGCCGTGGCCGCGGAGAACGACCTGGTGGTGAAGGAGGGCGCCATGAACGTCAACGCCGCGGTGACGGCCACCAACGCCATCTTCACCGGGGATTGCACGTACAGGAACACGGGCAACGTCACCACGCGCGGCTTCTTCTCCATAACCGGGGATGAGACGGATGTCACCGTCACCGGGGCCCTGACCGCGGGCACCCACAACACCACCTCCTCCCGCCTGCTGGACGGCACCATCGGCGTTCAGCCCACCCTGGAGATGGCGGGCAAGGCCCTGCACGTCACCGGGGCCACCACCGCCACAGGCACCGTGTCCTTCACCTCCGGCACGTCCACCCTCGGCGGCAACCTCACCGCCACACAGTACGGCGGCAAGTACGCCTCCAACGTATTAATCAGCGGGGAGGACACTCAGGTGAGCATTGGCGGCGCCCTGCAGGCCGGAAGCCTGGACATGGCCGGGCAGAGCCTCGGCGTCTCCGGCATCATGACCGTCTCCCATGACGCCACCCTGCACGCGGGCACCACCACCGCAGCCTCCGCCAACATCGGCGGCAACGCCACGCTGGACAACTCCAGCCTGACTCTCCAGACCAGCCTGACCGCGGCCAACGTCTCCGTCAACGCCTCCACCCTCACCGCCGGCAGCATCACCTCCTCCGGTTCCCTCGCCATGGGCGGCGGCAGCTCCGTCACGACCACCGGCACCGTCACCACGGAAAGTTTCGACCAGGCGGACGGCACCTTCACGTGCGGCGACATCCTGTCCGTACATAAGATGCTCACCATGAACTACACGGGCGAGCTGAACTACAAGGGCATCTCCCTGGGCAAGGCGAACGCGCACAACAAGGACATTGTGCTCTCCTACGCCTCCGGCCGCGACGAGGTGCTGAATCTGACCGCGGAGGAGCTTGCCGGGCAGAACGTCATCTATGTGGATGTCTCCAGGGTCTCGGAAGAGGACCTGCAGGCGGGAATCGACCTGGGCATCAGCAAATCCGCCAAGGAAAGGCTCAGCATCGCACAGCTTGCCGACTACACCCTGGACGACAGCGGCAGCACGCTCGTCCTGAGGGCGGACACCAAGCAGCCCGTGCTGGTCTGGGATGCCAACTGGGGCGTGGTGGAGACAGCCTCCGCCCCGCAAACCATCAAGGAGGACGATTGGAGCATCATTGCAGAGAAAGAGGGCCTGTACCAGGCCACGTACTATGACAACGGCTCCTACCTGATAGCGGCCAACGCCACCACGGGAGAGGTGACGGTGCCGGGCGACATCAGGCGCAGCCACCTCCTGTACGGCGGGGCGTACGGCACCCAGCCCGTTGACGCGGAGGGCGGCAATATCTACCGTGACATCTGGCTGAACGTTGCGGGCGGCCAGTTCACCATGGTGACCGGCGGCAGCTGCTGCGAACCCGTTCCCGCCACCGCCGGCTCCAGGTACCCCTGGAACATCGTCGGCGACACCCATATCCAGGTCACAAATGATATCCAGTCCATCGGCTCCGTTATCGGCAGCAACTTCCTGGACGGCAGCAACCCCACCCACACCGGCGATTCCTACATCTCCATCTACTCCCCCCACGTGCTCGGCTCCGTCATCGGCTCCGGATACCACGTCAGCTGGGGCACCACCTACTACGGCGTAACCGTGCCCACCAACGCCACCATCACCCATACCGGCAACACCAACATCTTTGTCTACACCAACCTGCCGAACGCCAGCGACACCAACGTGATCGACCGCACGTTGACCGAAACCTCGGAGGGGCTTATCACCACCATCAACCAGAACGCCGTGGTGGGCGGCACCGTCTCCAGCTACAACGCGCAGACCTCCACCATCAACGGCAACACCAACGTCACCTTCGACTTCACCGACCTGGTGACCGCCACTCCCAACACCGTCAAGAGCGCCGTTTCCGGCCACTGGGGACCTGCCCACCAGCGCCAGACCGGTGATTCCAACCTCTCCTTCATCCACATGAACGGAGCCACCTTCGGGGGCACCGTCTACGCTTCCGGCCACTACAACAACAGCGGAACCGTGGACCAAACCCACACGGGCGACGGCAACTTCCTGGTCTACGACGACAACCGCCTCAGCTTTTCCGGTCTGGTCTCCGGGGGCCACACGGCCAACGGCGCCGGGAGCGGCACGCTGGCGCGCACCGGGGATTCCCACCTGCTGGTCACGGGTTCAACGAGCGTCACGTTCGGCAATGCGACAGCAGGTGACCACCTCTGGAACGGCGCCACCACCAACACCACCCAAAACCACCAGGGCGTAACCACGCTGGTGGTGCAGGACTCTGAGAGCACAGCCTTCCACGGCACCCTCACCGCCTCCAGCTACTTCCACGGCGGCGACCACGCCAACTCCGGCAATGTCACCCAGACCAACACCGGCAGCACCACCCTGCTCATCGACAACTCGCCGCGCACAACGCTGGGCGGGGATGCCACCTCCGGCGGCAGCTACGCCTTCCTCTCCGATGAAATGCCGGCCACGCTCTCCCAAACCAACACCGGGAAAATCGAGGTCATCATCCGGGATTCGCCCACAAGCTCCTGCAGCTCCGTGCTGGTAGGCGGGCACTACGTGTACGACGCAGTCGATGAACCGGCGGATCCGCGGACAGAGCCGCGCACCACGATAACCCAGACCCAGACCGGGGATTTGCTGCTGGGCATCGTCAACTCCCCGGAAAGCCGGTTCGTCAACAACGTGGTTGTGGGCAGCTACGCCACCGGCATCGTGTCCAACGACGAACCTGTCACTTCCCTCACCGTCACGCAAAACCATACCGGTCATTCCACGCTCAACATCATCGGCGTCGGCAAAAGCCAGTTCTCCGGCGCTTGGATTGTCGGCGGCCACTTCAATGACGACCACGTGCAGAACAGTGTTACGCAGACCCACACGACCGGGAGCATCGATATCAATATCGACAGCGGCTCGTTCACCGGCAGGGTTGTCGGCGGAGATGTCCAAAACTACGATGGGCTGCAACAAACCTGGGCCTCCACCATCACGGGAGACATCCACTTCACGCTGGGAGCGGCAAGCTTCTCCAACGAGATGACGGGCGGCTCCGTCAACGTGAGCGGCACCAGGAACAACACCATCAACGATATCACCTTTGATGTAGACGGAACAACCCTGGCCAGGCTGGTGGGCGGCTATCACATCACCGGCGGTGGCACATCCACCGTGGGGAACATCACCATGAACCTCACGGACGCCACGGTATCCGGCGAGGTGTACGGCGGCTCCTGGTTCGATGGCACGGGCTCCCTGGGCGTTTCCCAGGGTGAAATCGCCATCAACCTCAAGGGCGGTTCCTACCGCGGGGACATCTACGCGGCCGGGCGCCAGGACGGGGCGGGCACCATCATTTCCACCAGCACCCGCGTGGACATAGCGGACGATGTGACGTTCGGCGACATCACGGTAAGCGGCGGCTACCTGGGTGGGCCCGGGCGCGCCGGTTCCATCGTGACGGGAGACCGCACGCTGGCGTTCAGCAGCGCGGGTTCCGAATACAAGAACGTGGAGGGCGTGAGCTTCATCTACTTCGACACGGTTGAGGTGACGGAGGAGGACACCACGGTGACGCTGAACGAGAACCTGCAGCTGCTGGACAACTCCGTGACGAAGACGGGCAAGGGCACGCTGGACATCTTCCACACGAACGACCTGGACACGGTGATTGTGCGGGAGGGGCGCCTGCGCCTGGCTGGAAACTGCGTGAAGACCAACATGATTGAGCACCTGCACGTGGCAGAGGGCGGCATTTTGGACATCACCAGGGGCAACAGCGGTATCAACGGCATCGTCACCCTGGCGGAAGGCTCCACCCTGGCCTGCACCGTGAACCAGTACGCGCCCACCGTCACCAACGTTGATTGGGCCGGCAAGGTGAACCTGGAGGTGGCGGGCGTGACGCCGGCCATTTCCGAGGGCGGCTACACCATAGCGCTCTTCAAGGGAGATGCCACCCGCGGGCTCTACCAGGCGAACGTGACCGGGCTGACGCTGGGCGTGGTGAGCGGAATCGAGGGCTTGGCCACGCGTGCGGACGCCTACGTGAATTCCGTGACGGACGGCTTCAACACGGACGGCGCGTACCTGGTGCTGCGCGGCAACACGCTGTACCTGACAAACGAGGAGGCTCCCGCCTGCTACTGGCTGTGCGGCAGCGACACGTGGAATGACTCGCGGGCCGTGTGGTCCCGCAGTGAAACGGGCAAGGAGGACAAGAGCCTTTACGAGACCGGCGCGCGCACCTTCTTCATCGGGCAGGATGCCTCACCCGTCACCGTGACGCTGGGCGCAAACGAGAGCGCGTTCAGCGTGACGGTGCGCGACGGCGTGTTCACCATCGCCGAGGGCGCGGGGGAGAGAATCACCCTGGAGCGCGGCGACCTGGTGGTGCAGAACGGCGAGGCGCTCATCCACCCGGAGGTGGTGTTCGCGGAGTACAGCGGCATCACCGTGGATGACGACAGCGTGCTGACCATGGACGGCAACAGCGCCGTGACCGTGTACAACCTGAGCAACGGCGGCACCATCGATGTGGGCGCGGCCACGCCGCTCACCGTCAAGAACATCATGCAGAACTCCGGCGGCATCACCGCCGGCAACACCGTACTCGGCCACGGCACGGCGCAGGGCGGCACCCTGCACGTGAAAGACCTCGAGCTGGGCGGCGACACCACGTTCACGCTGCTTGACGCCGACAACGTGACCGGCAACCAAGGACACACGCTCACCATCAACGGCGATGCAGCCAGCGGCATCGGCTCGCTGGACGGCGGCTCCCTGGCGGTGCAGAACGGCTCCCTGGCCATCACCACCGCGGCATCCACCGCCCTGGTATCCCTGCAGGGCAACGGCTCCCTCACCACCGCCGGCGCGCTTTCCATTGCTTCCGCCAGCTCCATCGGGAACCTGACCACCCCGGAACTGGCCGTGGGAACAAGCCTGGTTGTCGCCGGGGAGCTGGTCACGGACAGCATCACGCTGGGCTCCGTCTACCTGGACGCGCCCACCGTGCACAGCGGCAGCCTGGATGCTGCCACGGACGGCCACACCGTGGACGTGTGGGCGGATTCCTCCGTCTTCACGGGGCTGTATCCCATGGACGGCAAATCGTACTACATCGTCAAGTCGGACACCGACGCCGCCTCCCCCCTGACCATCAACGGGCATGAGGACTCGGAAACCGTGTACGCCAACCGCTACGCCTACACGCTCACCGTGAAGGACGACGGCATCGAGATGAAGGGGGCGCTCGCCAATTCCCGCTATTATGAGGAGAACGCCACCACCCCCAACGGGCGCGCCGGCGCGGACATGCTGGACAAGCTCTTCTCGGACGGCGAGTTCGAGAGGCTCCAGAGCGATGCGCCCAACGGCACCGTGATGCAGATCCTGCACCGCATGGACGAGCTGGCCCTGAACAAGGCTCACGGCGATTTGGACCGCCTGGCGGCATCCGCCGCCGGTTCATCCATCGCCACGATGGGCCTGGCCTTCAACGAGGACATCGGCCGCCAGCTGCGCGCCATGCGCAACCGCTCCACCGTGATGGGGCTTCCCCCCTGCGAGGTCCACAACGACCTCCCCTACGTCAACGCCTGGATTAACGCTGAGGGCAACTTCAACAACCTGAGCGACGACACCACCCAATGCGGCTATGAGCTCAAGAGCTGGGGCGGCACCGTGGGCATGGATGTCGATTGCACCTCCGCCTTCACCGCGGCGTTGGCTGTGACCGCGCTGCACGGCGACTACAGCACCTCCGGGACGGCGGACACGCTGGACGGCGACATGGACACCATGTATGTGAGCCTGCTGGGGCGCTACGCCCGCAAGGCGTGGTCTCACACCTTCGCGGCATCCGTCGGCTTCGCCAGCTTCAATGTGGACCGCAGCGTCAACAAGTCCGGCATAGCGTACGGCACCAAGGGCGACACCAACGGCACGGGCTTCGGCTTCATGTACGAGTTGGGCTACGCCTGCTCCCTGGGCGCGAACGCATCCATCCAGCCCGTGCTGAACCTCTCCTACGTGCACGGCGGGGTGAGCGGATACACAGAATCCGGCAGCGATGCAGCCCTGCACGTGAACGACATGGACTGCAACACCTTCACGGTTGCCGCCGGCGTGCGCGTACAAAAGGCCACGGAGCCGGATGCATACAGCCGCAGCATCCTGCTGGAGGGCCGCGCCCTGGCCAAGGTGGTGACCGGCGACACGGAATCCGAGGCCGAGACCGCCCTGATGGCGGCGCAGAAATGCAAGGCCACCGTGAAATCCGCGGAAGCGGGGAACGTGGGCCTGGAAATCGGCGGCGGCATCAGCATCCCGGTCGGCCAGGAAAGCTCTTTCATCTTTGTGGATGTATCAGCCGAACTCCGCCGCGGCTACACCAACGCCAACGGCACCGTGGGTTATCGGATCAACTTCTGACCTTGGGGAAAAAGGCCAGCGATATACAGTGACGCCCCGCAACTGCATAGTTGCGGGGCGATCATTGTTTGCACGAGGTCACGCGCGAGAGGCCAGGTCGTCCAGCAGGGCGGTGCAGGAGACGCGCAGAAGGGTGACCACGCGGTCGAACCCGCTCGCGCCGCCGTAGTAGGGGTCCGGCACCTCCGTCAGGCCGCATTCCGGCGGAAACCAGCGGCTCATGGGCACCACCTTGGCGGCATCCGCGGGCGTGCGGGCCTGGTAGAGCACGTCGCCGCGGTTTTCCTCGTCCTGCGGGATGATGAGGTCGAAGGCGTGGAAGTCCGCCTGCTGGAACTGCCGTGCGCGGTGGCCGTTGTAGGGGATGCCGGCGCGGCGGAGGGCGGCGAGCATGCGGGAATCGGGGTTCTGTCCGACGTGGTAGGCGGCCACGCCGCAGGAATCGCAGCGGAAGCGGTCCTGCAGGCCGCGCTCGGCCAGCAGGGCGCTGAAAACCATCTCCGCGGCGGGAGAGCGGCAGATGTTGCCCAGGCACACGAACAGCACGCGGAAGGGGACCCCGCCCGGAGCTGTTTGCGGTTGACCGCCGCCCGTGTTTCTGGTATGACCGTTCACGCAAGCAGCATACCACGCAGAGATGAACATTGCACGCCTCAATTCCGCGCCGGAAATCTTCCGCTCCATCCAGGGTGAGGGCACGCGCATGGGCGCGCCGTCCGTCTTCCTGCGCCTGGCCGGCTGCAACCTGCACTGCGCGTGGTGCGACACCAAGCACTCCTGGCCCAGGGGCGTGGACTGCGCGGAGGAGGAGGTGGCGCGCCTCATCCTCTCCCACAACTACCCGGCGCTGGTGGTGACGGGCGGGGAGCCCCTGCTGCAGCAGGCCGCGCTGGTGCGCCTGCTTTCCCTGCTGCCGCCCAGAGAAAAGTTTTTCATCGAGGTGGAAACCAACGGCACCCTGCCCCCCTGCCCCGACCTCGCGCAGCGCGTGGACCAATGGAACGTGTCGCCCAAGCTGGCGCACTCCGGCAACGCCGCGCAGGCCGCCATACGCCCGGAGGTGCTGGCGCGCTTCGCCGCCATGCCCAACGCCTGGTTCAAGTTCGTGGTCACCGCGGAGGCGGACTGGGAAGCCATCGAGGCCCTGCAGCTGCCGCGGGAGCGCATCATCCTGATGCCCTGCGCCGCCACCCGCGCCGAGCTGCAATCCGCCCAACCCGCCGTGGCGGAGATTTGCGCGCGCCACGGCGTGCTCCTTGGCCGCCGCCTGCAGGTTGAACTGTGGGACGACAGGAAGGGCGTTTAGGGGACGCCGCCACCGGCGGCGAATTAAGATTAAGATTGGAATTAGAATTAGGACGTATTCAGGTCAGAACGCCCGCCGATACAAAACAAAACCTAATCCTAATCTTA
>JAUNNT010000061.1 GCA_030531305.1 Akkermansia sp. | reverse complement strand
GTGGGCATTGCAATGGGGCGCGATTTGCGGTATAATAGCGCGCCGATGTTGTATTCCGGCACGCACTTGCCATGAAAATCCGCTTGCCACATATGCTGATGGCCGCCCTGCTGGGGGCGGTGGCCGTTCCTCATGCTGCCCTTGCCGCCGTTTCGGTAACTAATGTAAAAGTGGGAAGCGCGCAGGATATAAGCGACCATTCCGACGAGAACGCGAAATACGAGCTGCAGAATAACGTGGATGCCAAGGATAAGGGCGTGCGCACCACCGGCAACTACCAGCTGTGGGAGGGCAACGGCTGGGACCTCACCCTGGGCGGCAACAAAGTGCAGGATGCCGGCGGCAGCGTGTTTTTCAAGGCGTTCTGGGATGGAGACAGGCTCATGGCGAGCGGGTTCAGAGACTTCCGCCAGCTGGGCATCAACGGCAACTCGGTTTCCGGGGCGAACGGCGGCGCCATTTCCGGCGAAAGGGGAGCCGCGCTGGAAATCAGGGACAACATGCAGGTGGACATGTGCGGCAACTCCGCATTGAGCGGCGGCGCCGTCTATGTGCGCAGCGAGGGCGACGCGGGCGGCGGCTGGTTCGGTTCCCTCACGCTTTCCGGCAACAGGGACATGCTGTTTGACAGCAACACCGCCACCGTCGGGTATGGCGGCGCGCTGTACTGCACGGCCATCACCATCAGCGACAACGATGGCACCCTCAAGTTCATCGACAACGCCTCGCAGGAGGGCGGCGGTGCCATCGCCGTGGAAACCAAAGGGTTCGGCTCCCTCGATTTCCTGCGCATCACCGACAACGAGGAGTTGGTGTTCAGCCGCAACACCGCCGCGCGCGGCGGCGGCGCCATCCGCGCCGACGGCACCGGCAGGCTCGAAATCACGGGCAACAAACTCGTCTCGTTCTCGGGCAACGAGGTTACCCAATCCGGCGGCGGCGCGGCCATCCTGGCCAACGTGGCCACCATCTCCAAGAACACAACGCTGCTCTTCCAGGGGAACGTGAACAGAAGCGGGATCTCCGGCGGTGCCGTGAGCGCATTCGACCTGGTGATGGACGGCAACGGGAGCCTGTCCTTCACGGGCAACGAGGGCGGGTACGAGGGCATGGCGGTGTACGTGAAGAACATCCTGAGCATGTGCAACAACGATTACGTGGAGTTCAGCCGCAACGTCGGCCGCGCCGGCACGTTCGCCAACGGCGCGCTCTACACGGACCGCTCGGCCCTGATCTCGGGGAACGGGGAGATGGTGTTCTCCGGCAACACGGCCCCCAACGGCGCCGCGGGCTATGTGTCCTACAGCTCCCTCTCCCTCACCGGGAACGGCAGCATCTCCTTCACCGGCAACACCGTCACCGGCAGCTCCGCCTACCCCTTGGCCGGCGGCATGTTCATCCATGTCAACGGGAACACGCAGATTGCCGACAACAACCGTATCGAGTTCCGCGACAACCTGGTGAACGACACCAAGACCGGCAACACCTTCCTGCGCGGCCTGTATGTCAGCGGGAACTCATCGTACAACCTCTCCATCTCGGCATCCGTGGGGCAGGAGATTCTCATCTACGATACGGCCATGTTCGACTACTGCCCCGGCATGCGCCTCAATTCCGTGAAGGTGGGGGCAGACTGGCAGGCCACGGGCGGCTGGATTGTCTTCAGCGGCAAGTATGCGGAGGAAGACCTGAAGAAGCACAAGAAGGATTACTCCGCCGAGGAGCTGCTGCTCTCCCGCACCTCCACCATCACCGCCGCCACCACCCTGTACGGCGGCGGGCTGAGCGTGGAGGACGGCGCCGTGCTGGCCCTCAACGGGCTGGATGTGGAATCCGGCGCCAAGCTGAACCTGTCCGGCGGCGCCATCGCCAAGAGCCCCGGCAGCGGATCCAGCTACAACCCGCAGCTCACCATCAAGAATGGCGCCGCGCTCTCCCTGGAGGGTGCCAATTCCGTGAGCGCGAGCTCCCTCACGCTGGAGGATGGCAGCAGGGTGAACCTCACGCTCACCGGCTCCGACCCCGCGCTCACGCTCGACGGCTCCCTGCAGCTGGGGAAATACGTCGCCTTCAACGTCACCACCGCGCCGGGGCGCGGGCTGGCGGAAGATGCCGCGCTCATCGCCATGGCGGACGGCACCACCCCTGGGAGCTGGGACTTCTCCAAGGTTTCCATGTCGGTGGACGGGGAGACGATAGACGACCCCGGGCGCGTATACTGGCGGCAGGGAACGCTCTACTGCTCGCGGGACTACATCCTGGGGTGGATTGGCGGCGACAGCAACGTGTGGGCCGAGAACGACGACAAGAACTGGAGCTATTCCTCATCTACAAAAACCCCGCGCACCTACCGCAACAACGCCGCGCTCTTCATCAGTGAAGTGCAGGGCGGCAGCCTCGTGCTGCAGGGAGAACTCACCCCGATCGGCGTCACCGTGAGCTCGGCCGATGATGTCGCGTTCACGGGCGACGGCTCCATTGCGGGTGCGGGCACCCTCATCAAAGGCGGCACGGGCGCGCTGCTGGTGGAAACCGCCAACACCTACACCGGCGGCACCTCCATCGAGAAGGGAACCGTGGTGATGCGTTCCGCCTCCGCCCTCGGCTCCGGCGACATCACCATGACGGTCGGCACCCTGGACCTCGGCGGGCACGCCCTCTCCAACTCCGTCACCATGGAAGGCCCCTCCTCCATCGGCAACGGCACGATTGACGGCAGCGTCACCGTGCAGGAGGGCGCAACCGCGAACTTCTTCGGCGAAACATATATCAATGACGGCACCGTCACCGCAGGGGACACCTCCATCAAGGCGCTTGACGACGATACCCCCGGCCTGCTGCAGGAGCTTACCGTGAAGGACGGCCTGATTGCCGGAACGGAAGGGCGCCCCAGCCTGGCGGACGGGCTGGACATCCGCCGCATGGGTTGCGACCTGGAGCTGGAGAACCTCATCCTCACCGATAACAACTCCATCTCCGTGGGCAACGGCAACACCATCACGCTCAACAACGTCACCATCAAGATTTCAGATAACGTCGCCGAGCTGGTGGGCGGCGTGTACTACTTCGACCTGTCCGACCTTTTCCACTGCTCCGTGGAAATGGCGGACGTGGTGTTCGACGCCTCGGACCTCACCCTGCCGGGAGGGCTCACCCCCGCTGCAATCAGCATCGAATTCGGGGATGAGGTCAACATCGGCGAGGCCATTCAGTTGACCTTGCTGATGGAGAACGGCTGGAGCAATACCGTGGACCTCGGCGAGCAGGGCAAAATTGTGTTCACCGAGCTGGTGCCCACCCCGGAACCCACAACGGGCACGTTGTCCTTGCTGGCGCTTGCGGCCCTGGCCGCAAGACGCCGCAAGCACAACTAATTTACAATTTACGATTGACGATTTACAATTTAGTAAGTTAGCCGCGCCATTCGGCGCGGTTGCGGGGGGGATGATTGGCGTGAACAGGTGTGATTAGTAGGCGGGCGTTGGCACTAATCATTGCATACCAAGTCTCGTCACGCCGTTTTATCTCGGCGTAGCTTTAGCGAAGACGGAAGCCCGCAGGGCGTAGGCGGAAAGTCTTTCTCCAAATTTCTATGGGACACGTGCGGACGAATTTCCAAACCCAAATTTCCGATTTTCCCAACCCCCACCCCGCCACCATGCGGGTTGGCACTCCGCTACCGGAGCACTATGGGAGGCAATGATTTACAATTTTGAAAGATTGGTGCGCTGGGCGCGCGGAAAATTGAAAGCCCGCTCGGCATCATGCCGTGCGGGCTTTGAAATTTGGCGTGTGCGCGTCCTATCTCACTTGGTGCGCGCCTTGGCGCTGTTCTGCTGGCGGAGGGAGGCGTACATGTTGTTGCAGTGGCGGTAGCGCTGGCGCTGGGCCAGGGTCTCGAGGCTCTTGCGGGAGGACCCCCACTCGATGACCTCGATTTCCACGATGCGCGTGCCCCACTGGCGCATCAGCGCGCGGGACGGCTGGTAGATGTCGATGGTACCCGTACCCACCAGTGCGCTGCCGTAGTCGTCCACCACGTAGGTGTACGGCTCGCCCTTGATCTTGAACTTGGTGCCCAGCGGGTAGACGGACCAGTCAGCGGCGGCGCTGCGGACCTGCTCGTTGTACTGCAGCATGGTTCCGGCGGCACTCTTGGCACCGTAGCGGAGGTGGTCGCTCTCCGAATGGGTGTAGGCGGTGGTGCGCACCATGCGGCGCACCTGCTTGGGATGATAGAAGGGCAGGCCGTGCTTGTCGCGCCCCAGGTTGGGCAGGTCGCCGTCCGGCAGGCAGGCGCGTGTGGGAGCTGCGGGGGTGACGAACCCGGCGCTCACGGCGGCTGTCTCTGCGGCGGCGCCCGCGCCCGGCAGGGCAAGGAGGGCGGCGGCTGCGAGCAGCGCGTTCTTGATTCTTGATGTCATGATGTTTTCTTTGGCTTTTTGGGGCCGCATGGACAACATGCGCGTGGGACGTATTATACCGCGTTTCCGGCTGATGGCAAGCCTTTTTTGGTATTTAGCAAACTTTTCTTAATTTTTGGCGGGCGCGGGCGGCATCCCGGCGTCCGCGTGCAGGGCCACGATGGTGGTGATGGTGGTGCGTGGGCGGAACCATCCCAGGCGGTTGCCCAGGGTCAGGCCGGGGAAGGGTTTGCCGCCGCTGTAGCGTAGGTCCGGCACGGGCGTGCAGTCCGCCGCAAACAGCCCCTTCTGGTGCTGCGGCCAGGTGCCTACCACGTCGTCGGAGTCCGTGAGGTACAGCCGCGTCACCTTCCCGCTCGCCTCGTCGTACTCCAGCCCCCAGAGCGAGACCATGTGGCCGCCGGAGAGCAGCTCGTGCCCCGCCTCGTCGTACTGCCGCAGCCCCAGCGCCACGCAGTAGCCCTGGGACAGCAAATCCCGCAGGGTGGCGGACAGGTCGCCGGAACCGTCGAACGCCGGGGCCTTGTACATGAGCAGGTCGCCCTCCCGCAGCGGGGCGGGGGCGTGGCTGCCCCAGCCCTTTGCGGCCTCCGTGAGCTTCATCTGCGGCGGCGGGAGCGTGCCGTCCATCCACCAGCGCAGGCAGTGGAACGTGGAACCCAGGCTGTCCTGAAACGCCGCGCGGAACGCCGCCCACACCGCCTCCAATCCCCGGGGCGCGCCGGATGCTGCCGTTTCCCGCGGATGGCGGTCCTGCCACCAGGCCACCATGTTGGCCGCCGTGCTCGCCCAGCACAGGTCGCCGTCGTTCTCCAGGCTCTTGTCTGCATCGTGCCATCCGCCCTCCGCGGACACCCCGGGTGCCCAGTACGGCGCGGCGAACGCCATTTGGCTCGCCAGCAGCAGGAATACGATGATGCGCGCTAACATGCCGCCATTCTAGGTTAGCCGCCCCTCCACGTCAAGGCGAATGAAGAAGGCGCAGGGCGGGCGGTGCCGTCCAAATCATGGGAGTTCCCGCAGCAGCTCCTCCCGCCCCGCGGGGAGGCGGCGGAAGTGGCGCAGCAGGGTGGTGTGCGCGGGTATCTGCGGGCTGTACACGCCGTGCAGGGTGGCCAGGCGCTTCTCAAAGTGGGTGAGGATGGCGGCGCGCGGCGGGTTCTGCGCGGTGTAGTCCAGCGCGCCGGCAATCAGGCGGTGCCATTCCGCATCCTGCTCCCCGCCCTCCACGGTGGCCATCATCAGCTGGGCCATGTAGCCCGCCAGCCGCAGCTTGAGCAAATCCTGCCGCAGCGGCAGCCGGGCGTCCAGCAGGGCCGCGCTCTTCAGCGGGTGCAAATCCCCCGTGGACGACAGCTCGAACAGCAGCTCGCACTCGTGGAACAAATCCAGCCGCCCGGCGAGCTCGCTGCCCGGCTTGCGCGCGGAGCGCGCCGCCGTGCGCACGATGCCGTGCCCCTCCGTGCACCAGCAGATGATCAACCCGTTCTCACCCAGCGGCAGTTGGCGGAGTATCGTGCCGGTGTCCTTCTCCATTTACTTCTGCTCGGCTTCCTGCTTGGGCTTGTTCACCTCCGGCAGGTACTTGTCTATCAGCCCGCTGGCGGTGATGCCGCGCTGGTACGGCACGGTGGCCTGGTTCTTGGAGAAGATGTTGTTGGCGGAGTTCACGTCCATCATGGCATCCTGGCGCTTGCCGTAGTAGATGTTGATGGCGGCCTTGCCGTAGTAGTAGAGCGGGGTGTCGTCCAGCGGGGAGAGGTCTTTGATGATGTCCTCCGCCTGGTCCTCGTGCCCGAGCATGAGGTGGCAGAGCATGATGCGGAAGCGCATGATGTTGATGAGCTCCTCTTCCGTGTCGTATGGCATGTTGCGGATGATGGCCGTCAGCTCGTTGATGCACGGCTGGAATTCTTGCCGCACCATGTGCAGGTTCGCAATGTTCAGCAGGGTGACGGGATCCTTGGGCAGCTCCTGCTTCACCTTCGCCAGGTACTCGTCCGCATGCTCCAGCTGCTTGAGCTCAATCATGCAGCTGAGGCGCAGGTTCCAGGAGTTCGGGTTCTCGTTGAAAATGATTTCGCAGTTGGTGATTTCCAGGATGCAGCCGTTCCAGTCGCCTTTCTGGAAAGCCGCCTTGGCGCGCGCGAAGCCCTGCAGATACTTCTGGCGGTCGGCTTTCGGCAGGTTGGAGAACGACACGAGCCAGGCGGGCAGCTTCTCTGCGTTCATCTCCTTGTCCTTTTCCCCGCTGGGGACGACCGTGTTGGGGTTGTTCTGGGGTGACGGCTGCTGGCCCCGTGCGTTGGCGGGGATGATGGCGAGTACGGCGCAAAGCGCGGCGAGGGTGGTGGTGTTCATGGCTTATTCGGGGTGGTTCAGTATGGTTTCGGCAATGGCCTGGGGTGTAAGGCCGTGTTTCTCCCGCAGAAGCTGCTGGGAGCCGTGTTCAACGAAAGCGTGCGGCCAGCCGATGCACAGCACCGGCGTGGTGATGCGGCGGCGGTTGAGGAGTTCCAGCACGGCGGAGCCGAAGCCGCCCGTGACCACATGGTCCTCCAGCGTGACGACGAGGCGGTGCCGCGCCGCCATTTGCAGGATGCATTCTTCATCCAGCGGGCAGATGAAGCGGGCGTTCACGCGCGTGCAGGAGATGCCGCGCTCCTGTAGCAGCTTGGCGGTTTCCGTAGCCACGCTGTTCATGTTGCCCAGAGCGAGTAGGCAGATGTCCGTTCCCTGCTCCAGCACCTGAGCCTTGCCGACGGGCAGGGGCTGCGGTTCCGCGGGAATCTCCACGCCCTCTCCGCAGCCGCGCGGGTAGCGGATGGCGCTCGGGCGGTCGTTGATGCCGTTCATTGTTGCCAGCATCTGCGCCAGCTCCGCCTCGTCCGCAGGCTGCATGAACACCAGGTTCGGGATGCACCGCAGCATTGCGATGTCGAACAGCCCGTGGTGCGTCGGCCCGTCGTCCGGCGAGAGCCCCGCGCGGTCCATGCAGAAGCGAACCGGCAGGTTTTGCAGCGCGGCATCGTGCATGATCATGTCCACGCAGCGCTGCATGAACGTGGAGTATACGGCCAGGTACGGCTTGAGCCCACGGCACGCCTGCCCGCAGGCAAAGAGGGCGGCGTGCTCCTCCGCTATCCCGGTGTCGTAGAACCGCTTGGGGAACTTGTCGCGGAAGATGTCCAGCTTGGTGCCGCTGGGCATGGCGGCGGTGATGGCGGTGATGGCGGGGTCGCTTGCCGCCAGCTGCGTGAGCGTGCGGCCGAAGACCTCCGAGTAGGTGGGAGTGGCGGCGTGGCCGGTGCTGCCGTCCTGCACGTTGTACTTGCCGATGCCGTGGAACTTGCAGGGGTTGCTGGTGGCGGGGGCGTATCCGCGCCCCTTTTCCGTGATGATGTGCAGGATGACCGGCGTGTCCTGCCGCGCGATGATGCGCAGGATTTTCTCCAGCTTGCGGATGTCGTGCCCGTCTATGGGGCCGTAGTAGGTGAGTCCCAGCTCCTGGAAGAAGCTCAGCGGGGTGATGAAGCCGTGCGCCGCGTGTACCAGGCGTGTCACCTGTTTCTGCGTGGCGGTGCCCGCCAGCCTCTCGATGATGGTCTTGGCGCGGTTGCGCAGCCACTCGTAGGTGTCCGTCTGCTGCAGGTTGCTGAAATACTGGGAGAGCGCGCCCACGTTCTTGTCGATGCTCCACTCGTTGTCGTTCAGGATGAGGATGAACCTGCGCGTGGTGGTGGAGATGTTGTTGAGCCCCTCCAGCGTGGTGCCGCAGCCGAACGAGCCGTCTCCCACCACGGAAACCACGTGGTAGTCCTCCCCCGCCAAATCCCTGGCTGCGGCCATGCCCAGCCCGGCGGAGAGCGCCGTGCCCGCGTGCCCGGCCCCGTAGGCGTCGTGCTCGGATTCGCTCCGCTTCATGAACCCGCACAGCCCGCCGAACTGGCGGATGGTGCCGATTTCCCCCGCGCGCCCTGTGAGCATCTTGTGTACGTAGCTCTGGTGGGAGACATCGAAGAGTATCTTGTCCCGCGGCGTGCCGAACACGCGGTGCAGCGCTATGCTAAGCTCCACCACGCCCAGGTTCGGCGCCAGGTGCCCGCCCGTGTGGGACAGCGTCTCTATCAGCGTGGAGCGTATCTCCGCGGCAAGCTGCGGCAGTGTCTCCGCCGGCAGGTTTTTCACATCCTGCGGGGAGTGGATGGATGCCAGCAGGGGCGGCAGGCTAGCGCAGGGAGAACTCATCGCTCGCTTCCTCCGGGCTTTCCGCGGATTCCGCCCCGGCTTCAGCCGGAGCCTCCAGCTTGCGGATCTTGAGCTCCGCCTCCGCCAGCATCTTCTTGCTGCTGCGCAGCAGGGTGAGTCCCTCCTCCGCCAGGGCAATCATCTGTTCCATGCCGGTGGACGGGTTGTCCATCAGGGAGACAATTTCCTCCAGCCGCGCGGCGGCTTCCTCAAAGCTGGGGGCTTTCTGGCGGTCCTTGGTTGCCATGGGGCAAGCGGGGGGTTAGCGCTTGTTGTAGGGCGTGCGGCTGTAGTAGATGATATCCGCGCCCAGCAGGAAGTTGCGGTACGGGTACTGCCCGCTGGAGGACACCAGGCTGCCCAGCGTGCGCGTGGCCGTCTGGTTGTTGGAGTGCTCCGTGAACAGGTCCGCAAACGCCATGTTGTGCTTGGGGGCCAGCTGCAGCAGCTTGCCTTCCAGCGCCAGCGGGGCGAAGTCGCCGGAATCGTTGATGATGCCCGCCACGCCGCTGTTGGGCATGGCGTGGGATGTGGGCGTGATCAGGAAGCCCTGTATGCCCTGGTTGCCGCGCCCGAAGATGGGCTCCAGCACCGTCGTGAACTCATCGATGCTGCGCGGGAGCCACAGTGCCTTGCGGTCTGCGTACCACGCCACCGCCCACGGCTGGTCCGTCACGATGATGTCCTCGGAGTTGGTCATGTCGTACAGGTCGCCGTTAAGCTTGGGCGGGTAGTACGGGGGATAGTGCGGCAAACCGCGCGCGCTCGTCCACAGGCCGAGGTAGAGCTGCTTGGGCAGCTGGAAGAGGAAGAGGCCGGAGGAGATGATGAGCATGCAGAAGATGATGAGCGCGCGGGTGGCTTTCAGGTTCTGCCCCAGGTTCATGCGCGCCAGCAGGTTGAACACCATCGCCAGGCCGTACGCCGCAAACACCGGCGCAAACAGGATAGTCAGCTGGGACACCCCCATCGGTGCCGTCTCCCCGAACAGGGCAAGCCCCAGGCAGGAGAACAGCCACATGAAGAACGTGCACCACTTCACTCCTTCCACAATGTCGCTCTTGAAGCGGTTGAACAGCGCCAGCAGGAAGAACGGCGTCACCACAATGGAGCCCATGTTGGTGTAGAGCGTGTTGAACTGCGCGAAGGTGTAGCCGAAGAGGCGCAGGAAGAAGTTGGAGTTGTTGAAGTTCACGCTGGCCTCCGCCGTGCTGCGCATCAGCTGGTTGCCGGACTCGCCGCCGAAGCCGAAATACACCGCATGCAGGAACTTGTCCGTTATGCCGCCCGTGGGCGCGCAGGCCGACAACGCGGGCAGCAGCACCAGGAAGCACAGGATGATGACGCCGTATGCGGCGTGGAGTCCCTTGGGCTTGAAATTGAGCCCGCAGTACAGCACCAGGCCCAGGGCAACCCAGATGCCCATGTAGTTGCACAGGCACAGGAGTGCGGCGCACAGGATGGAGAGGCAGCTCCACAGCGCGCATGTGGAGGGGTGCTGCTCCTTGTCATGGCGTATGGCGCAGGTCAGGCAGAGCAGGGAGCCTAGCAGGAGCGACATCATGAGAGTTTGCGCCAGCCCGCTCACCGCATATTGCAGCATCAGCTCGCTTAGTCCCATGAATGCCACCACCGTGCAGGCTATCATCTCGTCGAACAGTTTGATGCACAGGAAGTACGCCAGTATCAGCGATGTGAGGAAGAAGATGGTGCTCACGCCGGCAATCACTCGGTCGCCCCCGTACACGTTGGAGAGCTCGGCATCCATGCGGTGGCTCTCAAAGTTGTCGTACCCGGTCACCTTGATGGCGGTGGAGAGGATGCGCGGGTAGAGCGGGGCGTAGTTGGTGTCCGCAAAGGCGTTGAAGTTGATGGCCTCGCGCCTCTTCACCTTGTCCATGGCCTTCACGTCGATGGGGCGTATCATCTTGGATGTGGCACCCTCGCCGCGCGCGATTTGGCGGGCAATCTGCGCCTGGTCCATGGCGGCCGGCTGGTCCAGCCCGCGGAAGGTGACGAAGAGCTGGAAGAATGCCAGGCCCACGATGATGACACCGATGAGGATTCTGATGCCTGAGAAGAACTTCTGCTGGTGCTCGCGTACTGCTAGATGTTGCATAATGGTGGTGTACTGTTAGTGTGAAGAGGATTGAGCCATTTTGCGCTGGAGCGTTCGCCGGTCGATGCCCAACAGCTTGGCGGCTTCCGTGCGGTTGCCGTGAACTGCCAGCAGGGCGCGGCGGATGGTTTCCTGCTCCAGTAATTTTAGGTTATAAGTGGGGGGATTATCAAGAACAAAATCAGGTACGGAGGCTTTTTGCCCGTTCTTTGGTCCGCCATGCGTGCGGGAATGCAGGTATTCCGGCAGGTCTGCGGGGGTAACCTCTCCGCCGCTGCACATGACCACGCCGTGCTCCACGGCGGTGCGCAGCTGGCGCACGTTGCCCGGCCAATCGTAGGCGGTTAGGGCATCCAGCGCGGGGCGGGTGAGGTGCAGGCCCTCCTTGCGGTTCTCCGCGCCCAGCTCCTTGAGGAAGGCGTTGGCCATGAGCACGATGTCCTCCCGGCGCTCGCGCAGCGGGGGCAGGGTGATGGAGATGACGTTGAGACGCTGGTACAAGTCCAGGCGGAAGGTGCCGGCGGCCACCATGGCTTCCAGGTCGCGGTTGGTGGCGGCGAGCACGCGCACATCCACGGGTATGCTCTTGTTGCTGCCCACGCGCTCGATGGATTTCTCTGCCAGCACGCGCAGCAGCTTCACTTGGGTGGGGATGTCGATCTCGCCTATCTCGTCCAGGAAGATGGTGCCGCCGTCCGCCTCCTCGAACCTGCCGATGCGGCGCTGCACCGCCCCGGTGAACGACCCCTTCTCATGCCCGAAAAGCTCGCTCTCCATCAGCTGCGGGGAGAGCGCGGCGCAGTTCACCGGTACGAATTTGGCGTTGCCGCGCGGGGAGAGGTCGTGGATGGCGCGGGCCGCCAGCTCCTTGCCGGTGCCGGTCTCTCCCTGGATGAGCACGGTGGCGTTGGTGGGCGCCACGCGGCGTATGCGGTTGAAGATGTCCTGCATCTGCGGGCTGTCGCCCAGCAGGCGGTCCAGCCCGGAGTTGGGGTTGAGCCGCGTTGTGAGTTCCCGGTTGGCCGTCTCCAGCTCCTGCGTGTGGGACGCCCGTTTGAGCAGCAGCTCCACCTCGTCCAGGTTCAGAGGCTTGTTCAGGAAGTAGTACGCGCCGTGCCGCTTGGCCTCCGCCGCCGTGTCCGGGCTGCCGTAGGCGGTCATCATGATGCACTGCGGCGGCCGCGGCAGCGCCCGCGCGTGGTCGATGAGGTCCATCCCGCTCTCCCCGCCCAGACGCAGGTCCGTGAGCATCAGGTCCACCGGCTCGCTGTCCAGGATGGCGCGCGCCCCCTTGGCGTTGGCCGCGGGAAACACCTCGTAGCTGTCCTCCAGCGCCGCAGCCAGCGTCTGGCGCGTGCCTTTCTCGTCGTCTACGATGAGGAGGACTGGTTTCATGGAAATATTACTATATCAGCCAGAGGCCCTCGGTCTCGTCGAAGCCGAACATGATGTTGAAGGCGTGCACGCCCTGGCCGCCCGCGCCCTTGATGACGTTGTCCTCCGCGCTCATGAGCACGGCGCGGTGCGTGCGGGCGTCCACCGCCCAGCCGATGTCCACAAAGTTCGTGCGCGTCACGTTCTTGGTGTCGGCGGGCTTGTTGCCCATCAGGCGCACGAACGGGCTGTGCGCGTAGGCGGCCTCGTAGCAGGCTGTGATTTGCTCCTGTGTGGCGCCGGGTGCCAGCTTGGCCACCGTGGTGGTGAGGATGCCGGTGTTGACGGGCATGAGGTGGGGAGTGAAGGTGATGGTGAGCTTACGCCCCGCGGCGGCGGAGAGCTCCTGCTCAATTTCCGAGAGGTGGCGGTGGCGCGGCACGCTGTAGGCGCGCATGCTCTCGTTGCACTCGCAGAAATGGTACTGCACGTCCGCCTTGCGCCCGGCGCCGGAAACGCCGCTGCCGCTGTTCACCACAATGTCGTCCGGCATCACCAGCCCCGCCTTCAGCAGCGGCACCAGCGGCAGGATGATGCTGGTGGGGTAGCAGCCGGGAGAACCCACAATGCGCGCCTTCTCTATCTCCGCGCGGTGCCATTCCGGCATGCCGTACACCGCCTCCTGCAGCAGCTCCACGTCCGGGTGCGGCTTGCCGTAGAACTCCTCGTACACCGCAGGGTCGTTCAGGCGGAAATCCGCAGAAAGGTCGATCACGCGTATGCCCGCCTCCACCAGCCCGCGCCCGTAGGATGCGGAAACCCCGTGCGGCAGCGCCAGGAACGCCGCCTCCGCACCTGTGGCCGCTATCGCCGCCACATCGGAATCCGTGAACACCAGGTCCGCACCCGGCACGTGCCGGAAGCGCGGGAAAAGATCGCTCACCCGCTGCCCCGCATACTGGCGGGACGTCGCGCACACCAGCTCTACACCGCTATGGCGCAGCAGGATGCGCAGCAGCTCCTGCCCCGTGTATCCGCTCGCCCCCACCACCGCTGTCTTTACCTTTTTCATGACAAAGGGAGTCTATCATGAAAAAAAGGTGTTGACAACTTCAAAATCCCTGCGTATACTCAGCCCCGCAGCCCCCAAGGGGGAGGCAATAACCAGTTCGGGCAGTAGCGCAGTCTGGTAGCGCACTTGCATGGGGTGCAAGGGGTCGTGGGTTCGAATCCCGCTTGCCCGACTAAACAGGGGCGGTCCAGCCGTAAGGTTGGGCCGCCCCTGTTTTTGTTTCCGCCCGGATTCGAACACACGACCCCGCAGGGGGAGTGGGCGTGGCGTGCCGGTGGCTCGCCGCGACCCTGCGCCCCTGACACACCTGTCAGGGGGAACCGCTGCTGCGCAGCGGCGCAGGGGGCGGGTAGAATCCCGCTTGCCCGGTGAGATGAAAGCCGGCGAGAAGGAAATAAGGACGGAAATAATGAGCCGCAAAGAGCTTGACAAACCCAGAAAAACCGAATAGAAAGGAGAGACCGCCATGATAACCCTCTACATCTTCGCCCCGCATGACCACTGCCCCCTATGGATGCTAGGCCTAGGCTGCCTTGAAATCCTGCTCGAACTTTACGGCCCCATAGTATGGAGCATGTGGAGGGAGGAAAGGCGAATCAAATCAGGCCGCGCCGGCGAGGAAGCGCGCGCATGGTTCGCAGAGCAAGAGCGCATAAAAAGAGGAAGCAACAGAGCTTGAACAACCGCCAGACGGGCGACCGGACACCACCGGCCGCCCGCTTTTTTTCGCCAGATACATCGCCATTTTTTTCGCCGGATATGGGCAAGGAAATCCGGGGAGCCGGGGTGTATGACAAAGCGGGAAATTACGAAAAAATTACGAACCCGATTACGAGCCATGAAAAAGGCTTCCCCGCTGTCGCGGGGCCTTTTCGCGTCTTTGGGGTTGACATCCGCCGGCGCTGTGGTACATTGACCCCGCCCTATGAATTTTCGACAACTGTTCGACAGCAGCCGCCTGGCGGATTATCCCAACAACCGCCTCACCCATCCCGCCCTCGCCATCCCGGATGGCGCGCCCGTGTACAATCTCGCCACCGCGCAGGATGGCGTCATCCTCACACGGAACGGCGAGAACATCGACATCTCGCAAATCCCCGGTCTGCCGGGGTGGGTGGTGGATCGCTTCAACTACTGGAACGCCGCCTACAACTACGCCCTCGACTTCTTCTGGGAACAGGAGCCGGACGCCTACGCCCTGGAGGCCTACGGCATCTCCGTCGCAGCAGACATGGCCGACGCCCTCAACGGCTGCGCCCGCGTCCAATACTGCGGCATGCCCCTGCACTCAGAAAAGGCGCTTGGCTATTATTTCCGCAGAAAGCACTGCTACTCGGGAGAGCAGGAGGGCATCGGCTTCTGGCATGTTGAGCCTCTTGCAAACACCGTCTATGTGGCAGAGGATGCGCCGCTCACGCCATACATGCTCCAACTGCAAAAAGCGGGAGAGAAGAAAGAGGGCGGCTTTGATGCCATCTACCGTGACGATTACGACCACAGCGGGTATCTCAACTGCATTCTCACCATCTTCAAAAAAAGGACCTACTACAGCGCTTGGGAAGACTACATGCCGGATTGGATGGAAGATTTCGCCTACGGTACCCTCTGTTACTGCTACCGCATGTGGTATGGAGAAAAATACGACTGGAAACCCCACGCATGGTTGTACGCCCTGCGTGAAGACGCCATGTTGATTGACCTTGCCAAGCACTGCAAATGCACAGGCGGCATCGCCTACAAGTATGGCAACCGCCACATCTCCCGCCCTTTCCCCCTCGGCGAATGAAGGGGCCGGTGCGGGATGATTGGAGGCAGCATGCCTTGGAGAGAAGCAACCCTTGGTGTCACGAACCACTCCGGCCCTGACGGGCGGAGTTATGGGGAAAGGTATGCGGAGGGGGACACCCCACAGGTTGACACCGTGTGGCTACGCATAGGTGAACACCGCCCCCTGCCTGCGGCAGGGTGGGGTTCAATTCTTGCGCGCCTAGCGGCGCGGGTGGGGAAGGGGTTCATCCGGGGCGTCGCGGAATGAAACATGAATCGCATTGTTGCACCGGGCGATTATATCGTCGAGCTCCTGTTCGAAACTCTTGTTTGCGTGGTGCTCGCGCTGCGTGATGACGTAGCGCGCCGTTCGGTCGTACAGGGATGCGCTGACCGAAAAATAGGCAAAGCCTTCCTGCCATGCAAATCTCTTGTAGGCGGCGCGGGTGGTTTTCAGCCAACTGGTTGTGCTGGTCTTGACTTGACGCACAACATCCGAAACGGCCAGCTTGACCGGAAATTCCCCAAAGATGTGGATGTGGTCCTCAATCCCGCCGACTACGGGATTTTTCACGCCCACACCCTTGAGGACGGCACGCATGTAGGCATGCACACGCGGCAAATCCTCTGTCAGCAGCTCCACCGAATAAACGTGGTAAATCAGGTGCCCATAATTCTGGTAATATGTATGTCCCATACCATCCGCCATGCTAGCAGACATGCGCGGGCGTGTCAACTTCATCGCAACCTCCGCGCGCATGCGCGGCTCTATTGAAGCGCCCCACCCGCAGGGGGCGGCGCAATCCTATACGTAGCCACATGGTGTCAACCTGTGGGGTGTCCCCGCATGCCGACCAATCCCCACAACCCCGCTTGCCGGGGTGGTTCG